>JBKKAO010000509.1:0-6049 GCA_046714645.1 Burkholderiales bacterium
TCGAATTCAGGCTGCTACGCGATCCCGCAGTACCACGGCCCGAACGGCTTTCTCGATATCTTCCATGGAAGGAATCACCAAGCGCTCCAACTTGTCGTTATAGGGCATGGGGGAATCGCGGGCACCCACTCGCAAGATGGGGGCATCGAGCCAATCGATGGCGTGCTCGGCCACCATGGCGGCCACTTCGGCACCGAAGCCCCAGCGCTTCCAACCCTCGTGAGCGATCACCAAACGGCTGGTTTTTTTGACTGACTGAAGAATAGCGTCCTCATCGAGCGGGCGCAGGGTCCGCGGATCGATCACTTCCACGTCGATGCCTTCCACTTCAAGCCGCGCGGCGGCTTGCAGGGCCACATCGACCATGGCCAGGGTCGCCACCAGGGTCACGTCGCTCCCTTTGCGTTTGACCACGGCCTTGCCGATGGGAATCGCGTAGGACTCCTCGGGCACCAATCCTTTCTTGCCGACATAGAGCATCTTGTGCTCGAGGAAAATCACCGGATTGTTCTCGCGAATGGCGCTAGCCAGCAAGCCCTTCGCCTCGTAGGGCGAGGAAGGCGCCAAGACCACCAAGCCCGGCACATAGGTAAACCAGGTTTCGAGGCTCTGCGAGTGTTGCGCCGCCAAACGTATGCCGCCGCCTTGCGGTCCGCGAATGACCAGCGGCACGGTAGGTTTTCCACCCAACATGAAACGAAACTTCGCCGCCTGATTGACGATCATGTCCATCATCAAGGTGACGAAGTCGAAGATTTGTACTTCCGCGATGGGACGCATTCCTGTCACTGCCGCGCCCACCGCGCAACTGGCGATGGCTTGTTCCGATATGGGCGTGTCGCGCAAACGCTCGGCGCCGAACTTCTCGATCAACCCGCGCGTGGCGGCGAAGATGCCGCCGATCTTGCCCACATCCTCGCCCAGGACGAATACGCTGGGGTCGGCCTCCATCTCTTGGCCGATGGCTTCCTTGAGCGCTTCGGCGAAGGACAATTCTCGCGTGGTGGTGAGCTTGGGCTCGGCGGGTTGGTAGTGCGGCGCGTAGACCGCATCGTCGAGATCGGCCAGTGTGGGTTCCGGGCTTTCCTTTCCGAATTCCTTTGCCGCGGCCATTTCGGTTTCGACACCGGTGCGAACACGATCCAATGCGTCTTGATGGAATCCATATTCGCCGGTGAGCTTCTTCTCGAAGCGCGCGATGGGATCGAGCTTCACCCAATCCTCCACCTCTTCATCGCCGCGATAGCGCGGCAGATTAGCGCGCATGGAGTGGTCCCCCCAGCGATAGGTGAGCGCTTCGATGAACGAAGGCCCCTCACCCTTGCGTGCGCGCGCCACCGCCTCTTCCACCGCCGCGCGTACCGCCAGCACATCATTGCCATCCACGGTCACGCCCGGCATCGAGTAAGCAGCCGCACGCTTGGAGAAGCGATCGATGGAGGTGGAGTCCTTCATCGATGTCGATAAGGCGTACTGATTGTTCTCGCACAGGTAGATGATGGGCAGCTTCCACACGGAGGCCAGGTTCAAGCACTCGTGGAAAATACCTTCATTGCAAGCGCCATCGCCGAAGAACGCCACGCCGCAGTGATCGGTGGCGCGCATCTTGTTGGACAGCGCGGCTCCGGTGCCGATGCCGATGCCCGCGCCGACGATGCCGTTGGCGCCCAGGATATTGAGATCGAGGTCGGCGATATGCATGGAACCGCCCAGTCCCTTGCAATAGCCGGTGACGCGGCCCATCAGTTCCGCCGCCATCTTGTTGAGCGATGCGCCCTTGGCGATGCAGTGGCCGTGGCCGCGATGATGACTCACCACGAAATCTTCAAGCCGCAGCACCGAGCACGCACCGGCGGCCACCGCTTCTTGGCCCACATAACTGTGCGCGGTGCCTTTGACTAAACCTTCCTTGAACATATCGATCACGCCTTCGTCGAAACGGCGAATGCGCAACATCACCCGGTATATCGATTCCAGTTCCGATTGATCCATGTCCTCTACTCTCCTTTTATCGCTGCGGGCGCCGCCCGGCAGCGCTATTCCGGCGCCTTAACCTCCACGCCTGCCCACTTCTCTATGTACTTGACGATGGTGGTGAAGTCCTCGTTCGCGCCCACCTCGTTGCAAGCGAGAAACCAGGATTGCTTCACCGCGCTCGCCACCCACATGGGGACGTTCATTGCCTCCGCCTCCTCCAGGCAAAGTTTCACGTCCTTGTACATGAGCGCATTGGTGAAACCGAAATCGAACTTTCGCGGCACCACGGCGCGCGGGAATTTGTCTTGCGACGCGCTATTGCGTCCGGTGCCGGCATTGATGACGTCGAGCATGATTCTTGGGTCGAGGCCTGCTTTCACGCCCATCACCATGGCCTCAGAAGTAATGGCAAGCGCGGTGGCCGAAAGCAGATTGTTGGCAAGTTTCATGGTCTGGCCCATCCCAGGTTTTTCACCGAGATAAAACACCTTGCCGAAGACTTCCAACACCGGACGCAATGCCTCGAGTTTTTCCGCGCTACAAGCAACCATCACCGCCAGCGTGCCCTTTGTCGCACCGGCCACGCCACCGCTGACAGGCGAGTCCACCGTGACGATTCCTTTGACGGCCAGACCCGCTGCGATCTCCTGTTCAACGCGCGCGCCCGTGGTGGACAGGTCCACCACGGTCTTCACCTTGGTGCCCGCCACCAGGCCCTTGGCGCCTAACACCACATCCTTGACGATAGCGGGCGTGGGCAGACTCACCAGCACGGTCTGCACAGCACTGGCCACTACCGCCGGTGATGCCGCCGCGCGCGCACCCCGGGCCACCAATGGTTCCATGGCGGCCTCGCGCGCATCGAAAATGGTGAGGGTATAGCCGGCATCCAGCAGCCGCCCCGCCATGGGTGCGCCCATCTGACCGACCCCCACGAATCCAAGATGCTCCTTCACGTCTGTCTTCACGTTTTTCCAATCTCCTTGAGTAGTCGTCACGCCGTGCTTTGCGTAATGCGTAAGGTTGTAAATTCGGCCGGCTTGACTGCCGCCACACCGGCTAGGAGGATGACCTGGCCATGCTCGATGTCGTATTGAGTCATGGTCGTCTGATCGCAGCGGACGAAGAAGGCCTGCTCTGGGGTGGCGCCACGCAAGGCGCCAGCTTTCCACTGAGCCAAGAGCACTTCTTCCACGCAGGCACGCATCTTCGTCCACAAAGCTTCGTTGCTCGGCTCAAATACCGCCCAATGAATGCTGCTCTCAATGGCGCGCTGCAACGTCGCGAGGTAAAGCCGCTGGCCTTTGGGCTTCCACGCGCCTTCGCGCGCAATTCTGCTCACGACGGGAGTGGCGCTTTCCCCTCGCGTGCGGGGCGCCGGACCGGATTTTCTGGGAGAACGCCCCGGACTCTTTGGTGGTTTCATGGATGCAAGGGGCACTCGTGCGGGAGTAGCTTGTGAACCGCCCGGATTGTAGCCCCGCGCGAGACTCTTCTGCGAACGCAAGAAAACTGGGACAATCCCTATGCTGTTCCCTTAGCCGTTCGGGCTGGCGAAGTCGAAGCCCATTCACCCTTCGATCGTTCGATAAACTCACGACTCAGAGCGAACGAGCGTGAACGGAACATTGTTGGGGATAATCCCTAAGCCGGCGGAGCCGGAACCAAACAGGGTGACGGTTGTGCCGGAAATAGATTCATGTTACGAACAAGGGGAGAACCCCCTTGTTTATCCCCCAGAAAGGAACAAGGGGTGCCCCCCTTGTTGATCCCCCAGAGAGAGTGTCGTTCGTTCAAAATCTTCTCCAATTCCGTCAACAGTTGAGTGATAAGAGACTAGTGAAGGAGGAATTCGCATCGTGTCGCTTTTGCGCAAAATCATCATCGGACTCGCCCTAGGCATCGTGCCCCTGTGGATTTCCCATTCCCATGCTCATGGGGTCACGCTGGTGGTGCATCACTTCCTGCCCGCTGATTCGCCCTTTCACACCCAGTTCCTAATCCCGTGGACGCAGAAGCTGGAAAAGGAATCCGCCGGGTTACTCAGGTTCCGCTTTTTTCCCGCCATGCAGATGGGAGGTGAACCCGCGCAACTGGCAGAGCAAGTGACCGATCGCAGCGCCGATATCGTGTTGACTTTGAGCCGCCACACTCCGGGGCGCTTCCCCGCTATCGAGGCCTTCGAAGTCACGGCTTTTCAGCACAGCGCGCAAGGCGCCAGCCGGGCGGCTTGGGAGTATTTTCGCTTGAACGAATTGGCCGATAAGGAATTCGACGAGCTGCGATTGCTGGCCGTTTCGCTCCTCCCTCCTGCGAACGACGGTAAATCGTCCGATGTGGGCTTACTCTTGATGAACGGCCGGTCCTACAAGTCGCTGACCGAGATTCTGCGCGCGGTGGTGAACGCCAATAGCGGTGCGGACACTTCGGCGTGGCTCGCGAAGGTGCTGGGCGATAGGGCAGGAGGCGCCCCGTCGCGGCAAGCGGTCGAGGCCTGGATCGAGGAAGCCAGCAAGCGCGGTTTGAACGGCAAAGCTTTGGCGGAAAGCGCGCGATCTCTGATCGCGGAGCACGATAAGTAACCTTTACTTTATGAGGAGCAAGCAATCATGTTGAGCTACGACGTCGTTGAATGGGGCAAGCCGCTGCAAAAGCGCGAATACGAAACGCCTAAACCCAAGGGCACTGAAGTCCTTCTCAAACTCAAGTTTTGCGGGGTGTGCCACAGCGATGTGCACATCCGCGACGGTTATTTCGAGATGGGCGGGGGCAAGCGCTTTCACATGAGCGAGCGCGGCATGAATCCGCCGTTGACCTTGGGCCACGAACCCTTCGGTACCGTGATCGCGGCCGGACCCGAGGCGCGAGATGTGCCCATCGGGCAGGATCGCCTGGTCTGCCCGTGGATCGGCTGCGGCACTTGCGCCCGCTGCAGGGAAGGACAAGACAATCACTGCATGGCGCCACGCTGGCTCGGTGTGCAGCGCGCGGGCGGCTACGCGGACCATCTCCTCATTCCGCATCCGCGCTATTTGGTCGACGCGAGCGGCATCGATGCCGCCTGGGCGTCAACCTTGGCGTGCTCGGGACTGACCACCTATTCAGCGGTCGCCAAACTCGACCCCATTCCGCGCGATGAATGGGTGGCCGTGATGGGCGCGGGCGGCCTGGGTCTGATGGCCATCGGAATGCTGCGTGCCTTGGGTCACGAGCGCATCGTCTGCGTGGATATCGACACCGCGAAGTTCGCGGCGGCCCGTGCGACCGGTGCGGCCGCGACCGTGGACGGGCGCGACCCCGATGCCGCCAAGAAGCTTCTGGAGATTGCCGGCGGCCCACTCTACGGCGCGGTGGATTTGGTTAACAACGCGGGCACGGCCAGTCTCGCGCTAGGCGCGCTGCGCAAGGGCGGAAAGCTGATTCTGGTGGGCCTCTACGGCGGCGAGATTCCGGTGTCCCTGGTGATGGTAGTGCAGCGAGCCCTATCCCTTATCGGATCGAGCGTCGGGACCGTTGCGGAATTAAAAGCCGTGGTGGAACTGGCCCGCGCAGGCAAGCTCAAGCCGATCCCCATCGAAGTACGTCCTCTCGCCGACGTGAGCCGCACCTTGGATGAACTCAAGGCGGGCAAGATTCTAGGCCGTGTTGTGGCCAAGATTGATTGAACATGAACAAACCTGTGGAAGTCGCATCGTTGATACGCAACCAAGTCAACGAGACCGAGTGGAATGTACGTGTCGATCTAGCAGCTTGCTATCGCTTAGTTGCGCTGCATGGATGGGACGACCTAGTCTTCACCCATCTCACCGCGCGTGTTCCAGGGCTGGAGCATCACTTTCTCATCAACCCCTACGGGCTGTTGTTCGAGGAAGTGGCGGCGTCCAACTTGGTGAAGGTCGATCTACAAGGCAACAAGGTATTGTCCACGCCTTACGAGATCAATCCCGCGGGCTTTACGATCCACAGCGCTGTTCACGCCGCCCGCGACAGCGCGGGCTGTGTCATGCACCTTCACACCGACTCGGGCGTTGCGGTCTCCGCGCAGAAGGACGGGCTGCTTCCCATCTCGCAA
>JBKKAO010000510.1:0-3785 GCA_046714645.1 Burkholderiales bacterium
GCCCTCATCTTTGATGCGTGCTGGCAGTCTTGGCGGTCAATGTTTCTGCGGTTTGCCGGTTCTCATTTGCGTACCTCGAAGGCGACCGGTAAAACAAGACCGCCGCGGAATTCCAGGCTGATGACAACCGCGTCGCCGGCGTGCAATGTTCGCTTCGGGTTCATCAGCATCAGATGATAACCATTCGGCGCAAGCATCGAACTTGCGTTCGGCGGAATCTCGATTTGCGGCACGTGCACCATGCCCGCCATGCCGTCTTTAACGATAGTGCGGTGAATCGTCACATTCTCGAACGCGGAACTGCTTGCGCCCACGAGTAGTTGTGGCTCTGCTGTTTGGTTTCGCAACACCATATATCCGGCCATCACCGTCATGCCGGGCGGCGGTTGCCGGATCCAAGCATCGTGCACTGAAACGCCAGCTTCTTCACTCAATGCAGAAGCGAGGCTCAGCACAGATATCAGGCAGACCAAAATCGGCTGACGCCAGCTCATTTCGGATTGCGTACTTCAAGCTCCCGCACCACGTTGAAACGTTTGCTGATAGCCGCGGCATCATGGGGCGGCGCAAATACAGCGTGATATCGGGCCTGCGGATCCAGAAGAAATACCGCCGCGGTGTGATAGACGGGATAGCTCTGCATACCCGGCGTGATCGCAACCTCATACGCGGCGCTCAGTTGACCGGCCAGGTTACGGAGCTCCGCGTTATCTCCCGTCACGCCGAGAAAAGTCGCATCAAAATAGTCCACGTATTGCTTGAGCTTGCTAGCGGTATCGCGATTTGGGTCCACTGAGATAAAGACGAATTGCAAATCGTCGGCGAGCGTATTCTTGGTAATGGTGTCACGCGCGCGAGCAAGCACCGCCAGGGTCGTCGGACAGATGTCCGGGCAATGGGTGAAGCCGAAAAAGATAAATGACCATTTACCCTTCAAGCTTGCAAGATCAAACACCCGATTCTTATGATCGGTGAGCGCAAAGGCTGTCAGTCGCTTCGGATGAGGAAGCAATGTGATCACCTTATCCGGCAGCAACATCGCCCGCGAATCGTCTTCCCGATATATTTCAGTGAGAAACACTCCGGCAAGCATCGCGGCCAGCGCCACCGTGGTTATCATGATGCTGAATTTGAGAGATATTTTGTTCATGACCTCTCGGGGAGGAAATCCTGAGTCCACCGCCGACTAGGTTTAGGCATTGTGGGCCCTTTCTATCTTTGCCTTGCGTGAAAGTGGAACGCTGAAGGATAAGAAGCAATTTATCGGGTGATTGGCCGGGACGGCGGCGTGGTGTTCTCTCTCTCACTCACTCACGCACGCCAGCCGTCCCTGCACGATACGTTGGTGCTTTATCGTGCGTCACTTTTTCCACCCCGATTAAAGGGCCCACCAATTAATTGGCCGGGGTGTAGCGCGACTTGTGTGTCAACCGGATAGGCATGGATCAAACTTCGGTATAAAGGGCGCGAACTGTGCCGGTGTGTCGTACTAAGGATCCACGCTTACGAATGGCGGACCATCGCCGCCTTTTCCTGCAAAGTAATGAGCCAGTGCTGCGTGGACGGTCCCGTGCCGGCCATCTGGGCGGTGGGGTGCGACTTTACGATCTTTTCCAGTATGGCTTCCTGTTTCGGCTCGAGATCGACAAAAAAGATGTGCTTGCCCTCACTCAGGGCCTTTTCGAAGCGGGCGAAATTATGGTTAGGCCTCTGGATTCCAAGCAAGCCTCCCTCCCACGTGCAAAATCCGAGCACTATGACGGCGAGGAAAATGACCGGCATCCAACCTGCTTCGCTTTCCGTCCATCCGGCAAAATAAGCGAACAAGAGAATCAGCACAAAAGCGCAAATCCCGACGACGGCGCCGCGCATCGTCAAGTGGATAATATCGTTCTTCATAAACGACTGCACCTCGTGGAGATGATGATGGTGCTCCACCTCCGCGTCGTTCCGGCTGAGAACGTGGATCTGCGCTGTCGAAATGCCCTCGGCCTCCAGTTGCTCTTCGAAGACTTCCAGGTCATCTAGGCTGTCGCTGATGAAATAATGCCTTAACATTTGCACAATTAACCTCCTCTTGGTTATTACTTGGGCGTCGTCCCACTCGTAGTAGATGGGTGGGTTGGGGGTTGAAACAGTCGCCCACAGGAAACGGAGTGCGCCCCGTTCAATCTGCAAGCATCGAAAGCTCAACCAACATTAAGTAGTCTATACAAAAACCGCCGTGGTAAGCAAATCCCAGGCACAAAGAATGCCCTGTCGCCGTTCAACGCCAACTCCAGGGAGCGTCACCGCTGATTTCAGGGTACGGTCCAGTCATTTCAAAAAACATCGTGACCGGTTGTGGCCTTCGAGCGCCGGCTCTTCAACAAACTGCTAGGGCCGCAACTCGTCGAGCAGTGCCTTGGCCTCTTTGAGGTCGGGGGTGTCGAAGCCTTCGGTGAACCACGCGTAGACGGGCGCGAGCAAATCGCTCTCCTGCTTGCCCTTTCCCTGGCGGGCAAGTAGCCGCGCCAGCAACGTTGCCGCGCGCAGCTCTCCGGCCCGGGCGCGCTGCCTGACGGCGATCTCCAGCGCGGTCCTGAGCCAGCGCTCGCTTTCCCCATCGGCGCGCCGGGCCTGCTTCACCTCCGCCATAAGTATATGCAGCTCGGGCAGCAGCCACTTTTCGCCGCTGCGCTCGCAGAGAGCTAAGGCTTCGTCCAGCAGATCTTCCGCCCGCTTGACTTCGCCATAACGCAGGCACGCGTCGGCTAGGAACATGAGGTTGAAGGGCAGAAAAAGTTGCACGGGGCTGCGCCGGTGCTGGTCGAGCGCGCACTCGAGGTCGGCGAGGGCGATCCTGTTGGACAGCTTGCTCGAAGCCCACAAATGGACCAGCTCGGCGCTATGACGGTTCTGCTCGAAGCCCTGGCGCTCGCACAATTCGCGATACACCACGATCGTTTGCTTGAGCCGCGCATAGCTGCGCCCTAGCGCTTCGAACATCGTTTGGTACAGGAAGATGTAGGCAAGGGTGAACCCATGGCCCAAACTCATGGCCGCGTCGGTTGCGGCCGGGAACATGCGCTCGCTCTGCGCCGGGAAGCCGAGCCGGCTCTTGGCCATACTCAGGACAGTTCCTCCGGTGATCATGAGGTCATGACCGAACTCGAAAGCGAGATCGGGCCGGCTCAAAGCCTTGCCTAGCTCGAGCGCGGTTTCGAGCGCGTCGTCGCCAGCCTCGAGGTTTCCCATGTGAAACCTGCAGAACCCGCCGGTGCGATAGCCGACAAAGCGGGTCATCGCATCGCCATCGCGCTCACCGAGCTGGAGGATGCGAGAGGCGAGCTCCAGGGCGGGAGCGAGCTGCGCCGATGCCGTCAGAGAGCTCAACTGAGCGAACAGGAGCGGAAGCGCCCGAGCGGCGCCGCCGAATTCTTCGCACAGGAGGTAAGCCCGATTGGTTGCCTCCAGGGTCTTGCGGCCGGAGTATCCGGCGATCGCCATCAGCGCGAGGATGTAGGCGAGTTGCACGTCGAGCTCCAGGCGGCGCGTGTCTTCGCTGTCTTGCAACTGCCCGATGGCCCCAAGCGCTCGTTCGAAGTAGCGGATCGCCTCGGCGTTGGTCGAGCGCCGCACGTTGTCACGCCCCGCCCGCAGCCAGCAGGGAGCTGCGCGCCGAAAGTCCCCCGCCTCGGTCCAGGGGTGAGCGCGCAGCCCCGGCGCCGGCGCGGCGCGACGCTCCAGCGCGCCCGCGATGCGCGCGTGCAGCGCGCGCTGCTCGCTTTTGAGCAGGCTCTGGT
>JBKKAO010000511.1:0-2885 GCA_046714645.1 Burkholderiales bacterium
TGGTCGACATCCTCTCAAGGGAGAACGCAAAGGCGAATGGGCGCTTTCCGTGTCGGGCAATTGGCGGATCACCTTCCGCTTCGACGGCGAAGATATAGCCGAAGTGAACCTGGAGGATTACCACTGATGCGAAAGAGCCTGAGAGATTCGAGCCGGCGCCCCACGCATCCCGGCGAGTTGCTGCGCGAAGACGTACTACCCGCGTTGCGGATGACCCAAACCGAATTCGCCCGGCGTCTTGGAGTATCGCGCCTGACGGTGTCCGAGTTGCTGCACGGGAAGCGTGCCATGAGTCCCGACATGGCGTTGCGCGTCGGTAAGTTGTTGGGCAACGGCCCGGACGTGTGGTTGCGCATGCAGCAAGCCGTCGATTTGTGGGATCTGCGGCAACGGGGCGGATACGAGGACATCGAAACGCTCGAAGCCGCCTGAGCGAAGCTCGGGCCGTTTCGTGTCCGCGTTGGGAGTGCTCGGGAAGGACCCGTGATTGAACGCGCGATATCAATCGCGGCCTCCCGCTCGGCCTTGCTACGTAGGTGGCCGCCATGGTATTCAAGGATACCGGCGCGTTCTTCGTAGCGCTCTCGCATAGCTTCCCAATCAAGAGGCAGGCGATGGCCATCGATGGAATGGTAACGTATCGCGGCCGGTGGATGTAGTTTATCGGCGCGAGGATTACCGGGTTTCTCACCCCCCGGCACCGATTCATTCGCGGGCTCGGTCCTGACCTTCTCAAAGCTTGTGCTCGTTAGCGTCCTGCGCGAAGTCCCCCGGACTTCGCTGGTCGAACTCCTTCGGGAGTTCTCACCACACACAGCTCACCAAATAAGAGAGCCCGCACACGGCGGGCTCCTGGTGGAGACGAGGAGGATCGAACTCCCGACCTTCGCATTGCGAACGCGACGCTCTCCCAGCTGAGCTACGTCCCCATTTATTCGTTGCTACTTTTCCTACTTGCCTGCGACTTCCTGTTTTCCTCTACGACGAAATTAGAAGAGACAGAGACGAGGCTCTTGTGCAGGTCTCGCATTGCCTCTGCGAGACCTGCATCCTGAAACGTATGCGTTTCAGGACCGCCAACCCGCTTGGGCGGGTCGGCGTCCCAACCGATCGGTGACTGGCTGAAGGATGCGGATTTTATATTACTTAAGCGGAGGTGACGACGGGCGCGATGCGTCTTTTGCACGGTAGGTCCAGATCAGCAGCACTACCCCGGCCATAACCATGGGCAAGCTCAACCACTGGCCCATGGAGAATCCGCCGAGCAGGCCGAGGAAAGCGTCGGGTTCTCGGGTGAACTCCACCGCGAAGCGCAAGGTGCCATAGGTCACCAAGAAAACACCGGACACGGCGCCAAGGGGTCTGGGTTTGTTCGAAAAAATCCAGAGGATCAAGAAGAGCAACAACCCTTCGGTGCCGGCCTCATAAAGTTGAGAGGGGTGGCGCGGTGCCGTGTCCACGTTGGGGAATACCATGGCCCAGGGCACATCGGAGGCCCGCCCCCAGAGTTCCGCGTTGATGAAGTTGCCGATGCGCCCCGCACCCAAACCGAGCGGAGTTAAGGGCGCTACAAAATCCGTGATGGAGAGCCAATGCCGCTTCGTAAGTTTGGCGTAGATGAGCATGGCGGCGATCACGCCAAGAAATCCGCCGTGAAAGGACATGCCGCCTTCCCAAACATAGAAGATGTGTAGAGGATTGTCCCAATACTCGGTGAATTTGTAGAACAACACGTAGCCCAGCCGCCCACCGATCACCACGCCCAGCACCCCATAGAACACTAGGTCGTCGAAGGACTGGGTTGTCCATCCCGAGTCGGGACCTCGTTTGATGCGATACCGCCCCAACAACACAACGCCCACGAATCCCACGAGATACATGAGGCCGTACCACCGGATTGCGACGGGACCAATCTGGAGGGCGATAGGGTCGAATTGCGGGTGAACAACCATCAAGGGGAGAAAACAAGGGAAGGGCGCGCCGATTATAAGGGAGTACCTTCCTGACCCGTTTTTCGGAAGCCGATTTGCGCGAAGGAACGCTTGCCTAGTTCTCGGCAGTGGTGTTGGGATCTCCAACATTCCATTTCTTCGAGTCTTCCTCTAGGCTGTGTTTTTGTGATGCAGCAGCGTTGGGCTACCACAACAGATGAACATTTCGCGCAAACATCAAACGCTTGTTTCAAATAACTTCTTTTCTTGGCAACACCTGCGGCGATAAGGAGTATCACGAACATTTGCGACCCAAATAGGCGGTAGCGCGTAACTTGCGGTAGTCCCGACAGCATCATCTGACACGAAAGGAAGACAGACCATGAAATCCATTGAGCCCACGAAGGCGACGATCACCGCACCGGCGGAACATGAAATCGATCTTTCTGAATTCGAGCGGCACGTTCAACTAAGCGAGTTTGTACCGAACCCATTCTGGTTATTCGGTAGTACACCGAAGAGTCCTTCCCCCTTAGTCGTGCTGATCGACTAGCGCTTCGGTGTAACGCCTGCTGTAACGCTATCTCCTCCTCGCCCGCGGATGCTTTCTTGGCCGCGGGCTTTTTTTTGCCGATTTAGAGATCATCGATATTTCGCGGCCAGCTCTTCTTGAGTAGCCGAGACAACGCCCGATCAGCGAAAATTTTCCCGCCCGTCTGGCAGCGCGCGCAATAGTTGGTCTCGTTCTCGGCGTAGACGATGCGTTGGATTGGCGCCTGGCATACCGGACAAGGTTTCCCGAAGCGCCCGTGTACGGCCATGCCATCGCGGAAAGCGCTCACGTGCTCGGGAAAGCGCTCACCGGTCTGCGCGAGCAAGCGTTGCGTCCAGTAGGTCAAGGTCATCTGAATCCTATCCAGTCAAGCGCCCCGCGATCATGAGATGGATGACGAG
>JBKKAO010000512.1:0-3841 GCA_046714645.1 Burkholderiales bacterium
ATCCCAGCGCTAGCGCCCGGTGCCGGATCGTCGATACCGGCCATGCGCGAGAACGTGATTTGGCTCTGGAATTGCCGGAGTCCCCCCTGGAAGCGGTGATGTCGGCGGACGTTTGGGGCCAGGTCTATGAGCGCTTGGTCCAACTCGTACAAAGCCATCGTTCCACGCTCATCTTCGTGAACACTCGGCGGCTGGCCGAACGATTGGCACGCGCGCTCACCGATCAACTGGGCAAGGAGTCGGTCACTTCTCATCACGGCAGCCTCGCCAAGGACCAGCGCTTCGATGCCGAGCAGCGACTCAAGCGCGGAGAATTGAAAGCATTGGTGGCCACCTCCTCTTTGGAGTTGGGGATCGACGTGGGTTATGTCGATCTGGTATGCCAGATCGCCAGCCCGCGAGCTTTGTCCGCCTTCTTGCAGCGCGTGGGCCGCTCCGGCCACGCCGTGGGTGCGCTGCCCAAGGGACGGCTGTTTCCCTTGACGCGCGATGATCTCATCGAATGCACGGCATTAATTGATGCGGTGCGGCGCGGCGAATTGGACCAGTTGCGCTTTTCCGAAAAGCCTCTCGACGTGCTGGCTCAGCAGATCGCCGCCGAAGTGGCTTGCCGCGAATGGGACGAGGAAGCCCTCTTCGCCGCCTGCCGCCAGGCATGGCCCTACCGGGACCTGCAACGCCACGAATTCGGCGAGGTCATCAAGATGCTGGCCGAGGGAATTTCCACGCGGCGCGGCCGCGCTCACGCCTTGGTACACCGGGATGCTGTCCACAAGCAACTGCGCCCGCGCCAAGGCGTGCGGCTCACCGCCATCACCTGCGGCGGCACCATTCCGGACACCGCCGACTACGTGGTGGTACTGCAACCGGAAGAAACCGTTATCGGATCGGTAAACGAGGACTTCGCCATCGAGAGCATGGCGGGCGACGTGTTTCAACTGGGCAATCGCTCCTATCGCATCGTGCGTGTGGAAGCTGGACGTGTGCGAGTGGCCGATGCGCAAGATCTTCCGCCCACCATCCCGTTCTGGCTCGGTGAGGCGCCTGGGCGAACCGACGAGGTGTCACGTTCCGTGTCTCGGCTGCGCCAGCAACTCAATGATGTTTTCGGCGAGGGCGGCGGCGCCACACGTTACCTGGAAACGCAACTAAGTCTTAAGGAAGATGCCGCCCAGCAATTGGCGGACTACCTGCAAAGCGCCCACGGGGCCCTGGGCACTTTGCCCACCCAGGATCACATCATCTTCGAGCGCTTCTTCGATGAAGCCGGCGGCATGCAGTTGGTGATTCATTCCTGCTTCGGCAGCCGCCTCAATCGCGCTTGGGGATTGGCGCTGCGCAAACGCTTCTGCCGCAAGTTCAACTTCGAATTGCAAGCCGCCGCCACGGAAGATGCCATCATCCTTTCGCTCACCTCGGTGCATAGCTTCGCTTTGGAAGACGTGGCGCACTACCTGCACTGGAACTCCGTACGCGGCGTCCTCGTGCAAGCCTTGCTCGACGCCCCCATGTTCATCACGCGCTGGCGCTGGAACGCTTCCATCGCCTTGGCGCTGCTACGCCAGCGCGGGGGCGAGCGCGTCCCCACTCAGTTGCAGCGCATGCAAGCCGAGGATTTGATCGCCACGGTGTTCCCGGACCAGCTGGCCTGCCTGGAGAACATCGCGGGCGAGCGAGAAATTCCCGATCACCCGCTGGTCAATCAAACCATCGCCGATTGCCTGCACGAAGCCATGGACGTGGAAGGTTTGGAGCGCCTCTTGCGCCGCATCGAGCAAGGCCAGGTACGCATCACCGCTCACGACCTGGCCATGCCTTCCCCGATGGCAGCGGAAATTCTTGCCGCCAAACCCTACGCCTTCCTTGACGACGCGCCGCTGGAGGAGCGGCGCACGCAGGCGGTGGTCAACCGCCGCTGGCTGGATCCGCAATCGGCCGCGGACATCGGCCGCTTGGATCTCCAGGCCATCGCGCGCGTGAGGGAGGAGGCGTGGCCCGACGCGCAAAGCGCTGACGAATTGCACGACGCCTTGCTGTGGCTGGGTTTTTTGACCGGAGACGAAGCTCGCCACCCGCCTCACTGGATACCGGTGCTGGAAGAACTCGCCCGCCACATGCGCGTGGCACACCTCACCGTGCCTGGGGCGCCTCACGGACTCTGGTGTACCGCGGAGCGCCTGCCACAGTTGCTGTGTGTTCATCCAGGGGCAACCATGGGCCAGGGCGCGCGCGAAGCTCCTGCGGAGCTGAATCAAAGCTGGGAGCGGAAAGCCGCCACGACCGAGTTGGTGCGCGGCAGGCTGGAGGGCTCGGGCCCCATCGCGGCAAGTGCCCTGGCCCAATCGCTGGCCGTTCCCATCGCAGCCATCGAATCCGCCTTGCTGGCCTTGGAAGCGGAGGGTTTCGCTCTGCGCGGCCATTTCACCGCGACGTCCTTGGAATGGTGCGAGCGCCGCCTGCTGGCGCGCATCCACCGCTACACCCTCAAGCGCCTGCGCCAGGAGATCGAGCCGGTGTCCGCGGCGGACTTCATGCGCTTCCTATTGCATTGGCAGCGCGTGGGCACGGCCCACCGCATGGAAGGCCCGGACGGCTTGGCGGCGGTGCTGTCGCAATTGGAGGGGTTCGAGGCGGCGGCCGGTGCCTGGGAGTCCGAGTTGCTGCCCGCCAGACTCGCCCACTATGAACCCGCCTGGCTCGATGACCTATGCCGCGCGGGACGGGTGATGTGGACGCGCCTGGATCCGCCAGCGGGAGCCAGAGCGGCCGGGCGCGGCCACGGCCCCGTGCGTAGTTCTCCCATCACGCTAGTCAACCGGCAGCATGCGAATCTATGGGCTTTGCTCAGCCACCGCGAGGGAGCGGCTTCCGCGAAACTCGGTTCCAACGCCAGCGCCGTATTGGATTACCTACGCCAAAGCGGCGCCTCCTTCTTCGATGACATCGCCCACCACGTCAACTTACCCAAGAGTTTTGTCGAAGAAGCGCTAGGGGAGTTGGTGACCTGGGGGTTGGTGCGTGCCGACAGCTTCGCCGGATTGCGCGCGCTGCTACTGCCTTCGGACCGGCGCAAGCCTTTCGGTGCTCACGGGCGCGGACGGCATTCTGTGATGGGCATCGAAGACGCCGGCCGGTGGGCGGTGGCCAGCGCTCGGCGCGAGGCTCCGGATCAGCGCAGCGGCCTCATCGAGCACGTGGCCCGCGTACTATTGAAGCGCTATGGCATCGTGTTCTGGCGCATGCTGGGGCGTGAAGCGGATTGGTTGCCGCCTTGGCGCGAGTTGCTGATGTGCTTCCGGCGCCTGGAGGCCCGTGGTGAAATTCGCGGAGGCCGTTTTGTCGCAGGATTCTCCGGCGAGCAATTCGCGCTACCCGAGGCCATCACCCTGGTTCGCCGTGCGGGTCGCGCGGACGGCACAGAGGAACTGATAAGCATCAGCGGCGCCGATCCACTAAATCTGGTGGGTATCTTGGTGCCCGGCGCCAAGATTCCCGCTCTTGCCGGCCACCGGATCGTGCTAGAAGGCGGTTTACCCGTGGTAGCCCAGGCCGGTGGCGAAGTCCAATACCTCAATCCTTGTGATTCACAAACGGCCTCGCGTTGGCGTGAGGCTTTGTTTCGGCGGCATCCGGCTAACCTACGGGGGGCGGACATTCAGTAACTCGCGAACTCGCTAGCGCAACGGGTTGAAGAAATGCACCCTGCAAAAGCGTGACTTGAGTTGCTCCGGCAATACGCTGGACAGAGAACGGATGGACAACCCGGAGGTGTTGGTCACCAAGGCCGCATCCGCGCCCACGTGTGGCGCGATGCGCTCGTACAAGGCCTTCTTCAGATCCA
>JBKKAO010000513.1:0-4736 GCA_046714645.1 Burkholderiales bacterium
TGGTTTATACGCCGTGCTTCATTTTCACCGTGATATGCCGCACTACGAATCCAAACAACGTGAGGGCCAGTGGCAGCCTAGAGCGCCCGTGCCGGCCGCGAATCGCCGCGTGGGCGTGATGGGCTTAGGCGTACTGGGCGGGGATTTGGCCCGTGCCTTGGCCGCATTGGGATTCCAAGTCCATGGATGGAGCCGCTCGCCGCACCGGATCGAGGGTGTGACCTGCTTTCAAGGAGAACATGGCCTGGAAGATTTTCTCTCACGCAGCGACATACTCGTCAACCTTTTGCCGCTGACACCACGGACGCTTGGCATCCTCAACTCTCAAACCTTCTCGCGGCTGCCTGATGGCGCGGTGGTCATCAACTTGGCGCGCGGCGCGCATCTGGTGGAAGAAGATCTCCTCGCCGCGTTGAACAGCGGTCATCTCGGCGGTGCCATGCTGGACGTATTCCAACACGAGCCTTTGGCGAAGGATCATCCCCTTTGGTCTCACCCAAAGGTCGTCATCACGCCGCACATTTCGGCGCAAGCGGTGACGGCATTGGCGGAGGGGCAGGTCATCGACAACCTCCGCAGACTGGAACGAGGCGAGCTTCCTTGCGGCATGGTGGATCCCGAGCGGGGATACTGACATTGCATCGATTTACCTTACCCCGCGAGCGAGGGAAGTGACCGGGGTCTAGGTCTTCGGTGCCGCTCAACCCGTCGCCTTCGTTCGATCCAATATCGTCATGGCCGAGGCCACGACAGAAGATACGTCTGACAGGTTGCTGGGTACGATCAAGGTATTGTTGGTCTTGGCGAAGTGGGAGAAGGCGTTGATGTAGAGTTCGGCTACCTTCAGGTTGGCCGCATCCATTCCACCCTTGTCGCCCAGCGCATTGGCCACCACTCGCACGGCATTGGCGGTGGCTTCCGCCATAAGCTGCACCGACATCGCATCGCCTTGCGCCTTGTTGATGACGGCCGTTTTCGCGCCTTCGGATTTCAGAATAGCCGATTGCTTCTCGCCCTCGGCCAGGTTGATCTCTTCTTGCTTCTGGCCCTCGGATTTTGCGATGAGCGCGCGTTTCTCCCGCTCCGCCGTGATCTGCTGTTGCATGGCGCGCAAGATGGACTCAGGAGGGGTTAAATTCTTCACTTCATAGCGCAATACCTTCACTCCCCAAGAACGGCCTGCCTCATCGAGGACGCTGACGATGCGCTTGTTGATGTCCTCGCGGCTTTCCAAGGTGCGATCCAATTCCATGCTCACTCGTTTCTTATCCTTTGCTACTCGTAGTATGCGGAAACCCCAACCCGTAGCATGCCATGTTGCGGACGATGTCGCCATAGGGCAACGGGGCGCGCACCCACTTACCCTCCTATGCCAATGTCCTTGCAATTTCAACAGCATTCGCCTATAAGATTACGCAAAACCTAAACTCGTCGCGTTGCGAGACCCACATGAAAAGAACCGCGATACTCATCGGCGTATTGGCCGCTGCGGCGGCCTTGGCCTTTCACCTCGGTGGCAAAGAGAAACTGCCGCCCTCGATCCTTGTCTTCGCGCAAGATGCCGGCAAGGCTTCCGGGCCAGCAAGTCCGGAAGTGGCGCAAACCCCTGCGGCGAGCGATGTACTGCGCGATCATCCAGAGTTCTACGAAGGCGAGGCGGGTATGAACGCTTCCGAGCGTGCGGGCCGCGAGATTTGGTACAAGGCCACGGCGGGCAACGCGCGCTTCCACACCTACACGTTCCAGCAACGCATCGGCGTGCTGATCGATTGGTATCGGGTGCTCAACGCCCAGGAGCGCGCCGATCGATTCCGCGCCTGGGGCCTTATCAACGATCCGGGCTGCTGCGCGCCCGGTAGTCACGGCTGTCCCGCGCAGAGCTTGGAAGAGACCTATGGTTTTGAGTACTGTCCCGGCGACGATGAGTTGCTCAGGTATGTAGGTAAAGAGGGCTATCGCGACCCGGCCTGCGATTTCAAGGATGCGCCCGCGGACAACAACGATCCGCACTTCAAGAACAAAGATCAGCGCCAATCTTCCTGCGATCTGGCCTTCGGTACTTCGACCGGGGCCTTAGGCTTTCGCAAGTTTCCCAACCCGCGCTTCGACAAGGATCGTTGGTTGAAGCTCAACGGCAGCCTCGCTAGTTGGGAAGGTTTTCGCAAGCGGCTCTCAAACGATCCCAAGAATAGCGATTCCGCCGTGTCGCGTTTGGCCGATGCTTCCATCGAGCCGCCTTTCCTGATCGGGACGTCTTGCGGTTCCTGCCACATCGCCTTCGATCCCCTCAATCCGCCTCGCGATCCCGCCAATGCGCAATGGGCCAATCTCAAAGGGGCTGTCGGCAATCAGTACACGCGCATCTCGGAGATTTTGGGTTCGGGCATGGCGGCCTCCACCATCGAGTTTCAGGTGTTCGCCCACGCGCGGCCCGGCACTTCGGATACCTCCGCCATCCCGACGGATCAGGTGAACAACCCAGGCACCATCAACGCGCTGATTCACACCAATCGAAGGCCCAGCTTCCCGGAAGAAGAGGTGTTGAAGTGGCGTAAGGTCACTGCCTGCGAGAAGGGCGAAGCGGAGAGTTCCTGTTGGTGCGAGCCGGGACGCGAAGGCAAATGCTGGAAGTGGAGCAAGCAAACCGAAGCCGCCACGCACCACATTCTGAAAGGCGGCGAGGATTCCATCGGGGCCTTGGAAGCTATTCAGCGCGTGTACTTCAACATCGGATCGTGCTCCGAGCAATGTTGGGTGAACCACTTGACGGACCTGCGGCAACTCGACCCGGACGCGCGCGGCTTCGGTCAAACGCCGTTTCGCATCGGTCAGTGCCGGCGGGACTGCGCGAATTTTCGCGCCATCGAGGACCGGCTTCCCAACATCTTCGATTTTCTGCGCTCGGCGGAGACGAACGCCACCGATCTTCATGTGGCGCGAGAGAACGAGGCCAAGAAGAAGGATCCGAAGGCAAGCTACACCTACGACGATCTGGCCGCCGATTTGGATAAGGAGTTCGGTAAGAATTCCGTGGCGCGCGGGCGCGAAGTGTTCGCCAATAGCTGTGCGCGCTGTCATTCCAGCATTCCGGAATCCGAAGGCGGTCCCTTCAGAAATCGCGATTTCCGCATGGTAGACGCCAGGACCGACCTGCGCGCGGATTGGATGGGCAACGACGCAGCCACGCCGGTCTCCGAAGTGGGCACCTTCCGCTGCCGCGCGTTGCATTCCAATCACATGGCCGGGCACGTGTGGCAGGAGTATGGCTCCGAGACCTTGCGTGCGCGCACTCCTGACCCCAACGTGAAAGAACCGCACGACGGCGGGCGCGGTTACTACCGCAACATCTCGCTACTGAGTTTGTGGGCGCACGCCCCCTTCATGCACAACAACGCCATGGGACCGGAGTTGTGCGGCAAGCCTGCCAATCAGGGCAACGATTTCTATCGCTCGCCTTACGTGGGCGCCGGCAAGAAATCGCTCCCTGCCGATCAAACTCCCGCGTGTTGGGAGTTCGATAGCAGCGTGTCCGGTCGTTTCAAGCTGTTCAAAGCTTCCATGGAGGAACTCCTCAATCCCGGCAAGCGGATTGCGAAGATCACCAAGTTCGATACGGACGTGCCCATCGCTTTGGGACCGCGTCTGTGGGATGGTGAAGAGGAGAAGCAGGTGCTGGGCTTCACCCTTACGCTTCCTGCCGGCACCCATACTGGGGCGCTAGGGAATTTCCAGTACAAGCAATTCGTCGGGGATCTGGTGACGTTGCAATTGAAACCCGAAACGCTCGAGGCCAAGCTGGTGAAGCAAATGGGTGAGGAGGAAGGCAAGAAGGTTCTCGCGTCGCTCAAGGAACTCGGCACCGAGGTGCTTAAGAATCCCAAGGGCATGATCGGCGCGGTAAAGAAGCACCCGCAGTTGATGGAGGTCTACAGCAGCTGTATGGCGGAGGTGGAGAACGACGGTCATCGCTTCGGCGAAGATTTGTCCGATGCGGATAAGAAGGCGCTGACCGCCTTCCTCGCGACAATATAGGGGACAGCCAATGAAAGCGACTCGCATTGTTCTCGCCTTGGCAGCGCTGCCGATGGCGGTTTTCCTCACCAGCTGCGATTTTCTCAACAATCTGCTGCATCCCGCTCCGGATCTCCAGTTCGTGCCCTACGCAGCGGGCCATTCCGCCAAGCCGGACTTCGCGCAGGTGGAACACGAATTTCCTCTGCCGCCGGAGGAGTTGAACAAACTCTCTCCGGACAACATCAAGAACTATGACCAGGAGCAGGTCGATCAAATCTACGCACGTCTTTCGGCTGGGCCCATCCCCGATGGCGCTTACAACGGCGGTTTGTTCTTTCCGAAGGGCGTGAGTGGCGACCGGCGCTTGGCGGAGATCGTGGGCGGGCTACCCGGACTAGCGGTTGAACTCACGGCGCAAAAACTTGAACTCATCGGCAGAACGCTGTGGAAGGGTAAGGTCTTCTTTCGCAACGAGCGCGTGCTGCGTAACCGCATCGAGGATCTCTCCTTGCTCAAACCGCTCATCGGCGGCGATCTGACCAGCATTCCCAAGACCACGGTGGATGGCAAGGATCAGTGGTTGATGTTCCCCGCACGCCTGTATTGCGGCCAAAGTTTGCTCGACGGACGCCGCGAGTCGGTCATCATCGACTACTTCTTCAGCGACGAGATATCCGGCTATCGCGAACGCCCGGATTACCTGGCGAGCCGCCGCGGCTTCC
>JBKKAO010000514.1:0-4673 GCA_046714645.1 Burkholderiales bacterium
CGCGACGGCCGTATTTGAAAAGCAATAGATCGAGTTCAGCACCCTGATGCGTTGCCCAGAAGTATGTCTCGGACGGTTGCGCATGGTGCAACACCTGCTCGACGATGAACCCTTCCCACGATGCGCCAGACTTAGGATGTGCCATTACCGCCTCAGTCGAATGCAGTTGCAGCAACGCATGCAGGATACCGCTGTCACGAACGTACACCTTCGGTGCCTTGACCTGTCGTTTGCCAAGGTTCTCATGCCATGGGAGCAACTGGCGCAGAAGAAAAGCATCGTTCAGGAAGTCAAGGTATCTGCGGACGGTGGTTTCACCCACGCCGAGCGAACGCGCGGGTTCAGCAGCGTTCCAGATTTGCCCGTGGTAGTGCGCGAGCATGCCCCAGAACCGTCGAATCGCCGTGGGCGCCCCACTTAGCCCCAAGGCCGGCAAGTCTCGCTCTACCGTTAGCCGAACAAAGTTCTCTCGCCAGATCATGCTTGCCTGATCTGTGAGTGCAAGAAAGGACATCGGAAAGCCGCCACGCGTCCATAGCGTATCGATATTGGAGGCGCCCGCTTCTACGAGAGACAAGGCATCGACCTCGATGATTTCAAGCCGCCCCGCCAGCGACTCACCCGACTGGCGCAGAAGCGCAGGGGAAGCGCTGCCCAATATCAGGAACTGCCCCGGCCGGCGATCCCGATCGATCAAGACCCGTAGGACGGGGAACAGATCCGGGCGTCGCTGAATTTCGTCGATGACGACCAGTCCTTGCAGCACTTCCAGCGAGGTAAGAGGCTCCTCCAGTCGCTGCAGGTCTCGGGGACTTTCCAGGTCAAAGTAACGAGCCGAGGCCTCAGGCAGAAAGCGCCTGGCCAACGTGGTCTTGCCCACTTGCCGCGGTCCGATCAATGCCACGGCGCTGCTGCGAGCGAGCGCGGCGCGCACACGCGATTCAAGCGCCGATCGATGAATCCAGAGGGCCATTGCAGCAAAGCGTACCATGAAATTCCTCCATGAAAAAGCGGAATTTCATGGTAATCAGCGGGGGTCACCTAGGTGCACAACTCCATCCCGACGAGTTGATGCGCTTTGCTCAAGCCGCTGCGTAGGTGGCCGGTAAATCTCCCCTCTGCTACCCTCTCCTCGCTGATGCGGGGCGAGGGGGCAGCGTTTCTGCTGGACCATTCTCGCCTTACGGTTGACGGCGGAGTGCCGGTCACTCCGTATGCTTATGCGCGCAATACTTCCGCGGGCTGCGGCACGCCGGAACTGTCCAACTCATAGGCGTAGGCCTCCTTCATCTTGACGTTGCCGCTGTCGGTGTAGACGAAGAGGCGGCGCCCGTTGGTGCGCGTCTTGACAATACCGAAGGCGGCTCGGCTAAATCCGAAGAATTCCCCTCTTTTCTTGGCCTCATTTTCGTCGGACAAACGAGACCACCCTTCTACGTTAAAAAACGCCACCAGTTCCGTAACGAAGATCAGCGGTTCGGGCACCCTGGACCACTTTCCCAGCGCGCCCATCAATGTGGCGCGCGGGTGGATGTACTCTTTCCTCGCGCTCTCGTCACCACTCGAAACAACGCTGATTATGGGAGATACCGCTTGAACGAAAGCGCCGGAGAAGTCAGCCGATCCATGGTGCGGCACCTTGAACACCTCGGACTTGAGATTCAGACGCCCGGCGTTGTGTTCGCGCGCGAGAAAGCGGCTCGCCTCATCATTGAGGTCGCCCGAGAACAGGTAACTGAACCCGCCATAGGCGAGCCGAAAGACCACGGAGTGCCCGTTTATGGTGTGCGATGCCGACAGCCCCCCGAACCCCTTGTGCTCTACGTCGAGGGATTCGTGGCCAATACGTGGACCCTTCGGCGGTTCCCCAAGGAATCGCAATGCCGGCTTCCCGCCTAGGGTGGTGGTCAATGGTCCGAGGACATCGATGCGCAAGTCGCCGTTGTTGAAGAAATCGAAGACCTCGTTATCCCCGAACTGCAGTCGCTTGAATTGGATCTTGGACCGCTTGTTATAGGCCGCCAGGGTTTGCTTCCAAGCCAGGAAGGGTTCGTTCATCTCCTCGTCCGGGACAGCGAGAAGGTTCTCTTCCAGTCCGACAAGGAAGGTATGCGTTCCGGCTTTTCGGGTCGGCCCCAGCAATTCGGCATTGGGCACCTTCTTCTTGTTGCGGGTACCGGGCCGCTTGACGATGCCGTTGTGGTACACGCGCTTGGGACGGATGAACAACCTTTTCTTTTGCTCCTTGTGGGTCTCGGACTTCAGGATTTCCGGCAATCCGATGAAGTGGTCAGCATCCCCATGGGTAACCAAAATGCACTCGATTTCCTGGGGATGAGCGAGCGAGGTTCCGCGGAATCTGCTCGCAAGGTACCGGGCAAACAATTGATTGTCGCCACCGTCCACAAGGATGACCTTGCCATCCGGAGACTCGATCACGGCACCATCTCCTTGCTGAACGTCGACGAAGTTGACCTTCAACACATCGTTCTGGTTCTTCGGGCGAATGACGTCAGCGGCTTTGATACCCGAAGACTTGGACGGCTCGATGAATGCTGACACTTTCGCGGGCAGCACGCTTCCATCCGGCTGCGATTCGAATCGCACGGTTTCCACTTCTATCGATGCAGTGGTTTGCTTCACCACCGTCACCTCGTCGCCCCAGGCCAGGGTGCGAAGCAGGGTCTTCCTTCCCTTGTGTTCCCAGATGTCGGCCAGATCCACGTTGATCACGCATTTTGTGCCCATGTTTTCCCTCCAGTTGCAAGAGCGGTAAAGTTACACGATTCTTGTATACCCCAAAGCGACGGTGAAACAGACTCTCTATCAGATTCTCGGTGTCGAACCCCAAGCCACGCTGCAGGACATCGAGGCTGCCTATCACGAGCGGCTTGGCGCGTTGCAGGGAGACCAGAATCGCGACCCGAACATGTTGGTTGCGCTTCGGCAGGCAAGGGAAGTACTTGCCGATGACACCCAGCGCGCGGCCTACGATGCGGCCTTGGCGAATCGCGCCGCTCCCGCACCCGCCGAAGCCATCGAGACGCCGGAACTCACGTTCCTCCAACGCTACGCAAAGTGGATCGCAAGCGGCGCGGTGCTGATGGCGTTGGGGCTATGGTGGCGTAGCGGCCCTCCTCCCGCGCCAACGGTCGCCGCGCCGGAGATCGCCACACCGCTTGAGGAGAACTCACCCCGCGATGCCGGGCCTGAGAATGAGCCCGTACCCGTCACCGTAGCACCTGCACAGGAAGAGGCGCCAGACAACCCCATTGTGGGCCCATGGTCGTGTTACGAAACCGTCTCGGGACAGTCCAGCCGTTACGACTTCGCGCCGGAGGGCACGCTTAGCATCACCGAAGCCGGCGGACGAGTGCTTTCCCAACGCTACGAGCTTGCCGAAAGAACGCTGAAGCTCTCCGATGCGGGGCAATCCAATACGCTCATGATCGAAGAATGGACCCGGAAGAAGATGGTGCTGAATCTGGGAGCACAGGGCCGCCGGGTAGTGTGTAAGCGATAGCGGAACGCAGAGTTCCGCTCATGAGCAGTGCCAAGGCCCAGGCCATCTGCTAGCCTCATACTAAGCCGGCGGAGCCGGAACCGAAATGGTCATCGTTCTGCCGCCAAAACGCTGTTTCAGTGCAGGCTAATGTGCGCAGCACGTTATGCCGAAACTAAAATTCATGTTACGAACAAGGGGAGCACCTCCTCGTATATCCTCCAAAATGGAACAAGGGGTGTCCCCTTGTGTATCCCCCAACGAGAGTGTTGTTGCGTAAGAATCTTCGCCAATCCCGTCAACACTTAAGCCGTAAGATACAAATGCGAATCGAAATTATCTGTACGGGCGACGAAGTGCTGACGGGCGCCACGGTGAATACCAACTTCAGCCACATGAGCCAGAAACTGGGCGACGCGGGACTTTGCGTTTCGTGGGGCACTACGGTCGGCGACGACCGGGAGACGCTTCTGGAAGCGTTTCGCCTTGCCGGGGAGCGTGCCGATGCGGTGATCGTCAACGGCGGGCTCGGCCCCACGGTGGACGATCTGTCGCAGGTGATCGCGGCGCGCGCCGCGGGCGTGGAACTCGTTTTCAACCAGGAGTGGTATGCGCGCATGGAGGATTTTTTCCGGCGCCGCAGCCGTGTGATGCCGCCCAGCAATCGCAAGCAGGCCATGCTCCCCGCAGGCGCGGAGATCCTCGACAATCCCATCGGCACCGCCTGCGGTTTTGCCGTGGACATTGGCAAGGCGCGCTTCTTCTTCACCCCCGGAGTGCCGCGCGAGCTGCATCGCATGCTGGAGGAACAAATCATCCCTCGTTTGCTTGCCCGGAGCGGGCAGCAAACGGCGATTTACCTCAAGCGCTTCCACTCCTACGGCATTGGTGAATCTCACGCCGATACGCTGCTTGCCGGCGTGGAAGCCTTGGTTCCGGATGGCACTCTCAAACTGGGTTTCCGCGCGCACTATCCACAACTGGAAACCAAGCTCACCGTGCGCGGCACGGACATGGACGACATTCGCCGAAAACTGGTGCCGGCCGAAGCGGAGGTACGTATGCTGCTAGGCAATTTCATTCTGGGCGAAGACGATCAAAAACTGGAAACCGTCTTGTTGGAAGCGCTGGCTCAGCAGCATGCCACGCTCACCACGGTGGAAACTTTTAC
>JBKKAO010000515.1:0-4127 GCA_046714645.1 Burkholderiales bacterium
GTGTTCCTGTGTCGAAGGATTGATGGGGGTGGACAGCGTCCGCGAATATTGACCGGGGATTCTAGGGGAAATTCCTAGTGGACGCGAACTTGGCCGCCCTAGCGCACATCTTTCTGCGCTTTGAAAAAACCCGGTGACTGACCCTCCAACCTGTGCATCAACGTACTCGCATCATGCTCCACGACGAACAATTTCCGGTTCTGCGCTTGCAACAATCCTTCGTTCACCGCGCGATCCAGGAAGGCCAATAGGTTATCGAAGTAGCCGTCCACGTCGAGCAGCCCGCAGGGCTTGGCGTGAATTCCCAGTTGGGCCCAGGTGAGAACCTCGAAGAACTCGTCCAGCGTGCCGTAGCCTCCGGGCAAGGCGATGAACGCATCGGAAAGATCCGCCATGAGCGCTTTGCGTTCATGCATGGTGGGTACGATGTGAAGCTCGCTCACGCCTGTATGGGCGAGTTCCCGCTCCACCAAGCTCTTGGGGATCACGCCAATCACTTCGCCTCCCTCCGCCAAAGCCGCGTCGGCCAAGACCCCCATGAGTCCCACGTTTCCCCCGCCGTAGACCACTGCCATGTTGCGGCGCGCGATCAGGATTCCAAGCGCTTTGGCCGCCTCCGAGAACACCGGGCGGAGACCTGTGTTCGCCCCGCAGAACACGCAGATTGTCTTGATCACACCTAGTCTTCACCGAGCACAAAATAGCGGCCGATGAGATCCTCATCATCGAAATGCCGTTTGCCCACGAAGGCGGTGGCGTGCCGGCCATACTGGCGCATGGCGCCCGCATTGCGTACGCCCATGGGCCAAAAGAAGAAGCGCTCGCCGCGCTCGCTTCCGGAGACGATGCCGTCAGGCCGAAAAGCGCTTCGGCGCTTCTCGCCCATGGGTAACGATCGCAGGTCGTCGTCGTCCGCGAAGGCATAGGTCTTATCGATCGCCGGGTGGTCTGTCACCATCGAAATACGCTCAAGATAGTGCGTGCGCGAGGCGATCCGAACGACGACTCGCTGTCCAGCTTGGATGCTCGAAAGCCTCTGAGGCACGAAGGCATACTCATCCAAAGTGTCAGGCTTTGGCTTGAGTTGAACCCGTGGCGTAGGAAAGAACTGATGGTAACAACCGCAAGGATGAATGCTGTCGAACAGCAGCGGCCGGTCCTGCTCGTCCAAGGTCACCCGCCACACCACGCCGTCGAGCTGTCCGCCGAGCAGATCGAAGGCGCTCGTCTTCGGTCGCGCGGGAAACCACACGCCGTAGACCAGTTGTAGCAATACCCGGTCTTGGTAGCGCGTATAGGCCGCACGCCGGTAGGCCGTGGGGGCATTCGGGTCAACGGAAAGCCGGTTGTTAGCCGCCCACGTGAGCGCGCCGATGCGATCGAAATCTCCCGCCTCGTCCACCTCGAAGACGGGCGCATGGCGCTCAAACAAACGCGACATCTCCGTTGGAGATCGTTGGGGCACCCCTAGCGGGTGCTCGGGTGACTCAGCGGAATCCTCTTCCGACTGCGCGCCCTGCGGAACCGGTCCGTAGCGCACAAGTTTCCCGCTGACTTTGAGCCGCTCAACACGCGTACGAAAGATCTCCTGCGTTTCTCGTTGATAACCACGCACGCCGGAGGCAAAGGGAATTCGGGTCAAGGCATAGACCCCAAGTACGCGCTTCCAGGTCTGATAGTCGGGGGGTACGAAAACCGCGCGCTTGAGGTTATCGCCCTGGGTGTCGTCGGTGGCGTCGATCTTAGCCAAACGTTCGCCGCAGAGGTCCAGGCGCTTCAGCACGTCCCGCGAGCCGCCCAATTCAGAGAGATTCAGGACCTCGTAGCGCCGTGCCTTCAAATCCGTTTGGCGAAGCAAGGTGATCCATTGATCCCGCACGGAAGGCGTGGTCAGCTTGTCTTTGAGTGAGGCGAGAACTCGAGTGGTGCGCAGATAAGGATAGCCCTTGACCCGCGCCTCGCCGCCGTCCCTCACGCCCGCCTTCGCCACGGCCGCGTCCACGTCTTTAAACAGTTGCGCGCACTCTCGCACTTGCGGGTCTGCCCTGTTATTAAAATGCCGGGAAAATGGGGGCGGCAGCGACGCACAACCCGTCAGGGCCAGCGTCACCCACAACACAAGGTATCGCATCAGCTGGCGTCGGGTTGATTCTCAGGCTTCACCTGCTGAAACGCTTCGAGTTTCAAGCATTCTTCATCGATGCGAAGAATCGTTGGGAAAGCAGATAAGTTCACGTTAAAGCGTACCGCGTTCGCCACTTGGGGCACCAGCACACAGTCCGCGAAACCCACTGTGTCCCCATGACAAAACGTGCCCGTGTAGGTCTCCGTGGCTAAGCGTTTCTCCAGCGCCTGGAATCCCGTTTGTACCCAATGGGCATACCACTGATTCTTCTGTTCTTCGCTCACACCGAAGTGCTCCGTCAGGTATTTGAGTACCCGCGGATTGTTGAGCGGATGAATCTCGCAGGCGGTGATGAGTGCCAGAGACCGCACGCGATTGCGCTCCACCGGCGGCTTCGGCAGCAACGGCGGATGGGGATGAGTTTCGTCCAAGTACTGCATGATGGCGAGCGACTGATAGAGATAGTTGCCCTCATCTTCCAGCACCGGTACGAGATTCTGCGGATTGATGGCGCTATATTCCGGAGAATATTGCTCCCCCTTCATAAGATGAATGCTCTTGTACTCATAGGGCAGGCCCTTGATCGCCATGGCAATGCGCACGCGATAGGCCGCCGAACTGCGGAAATAGTTATAGAGTTTCATGCTGCGCTCCTAGAATGTCGCGCGACTCGCCGATTCTCGGAGATCGCGAGTTCTTTGATCTGCGCATATAGCGCGTCGTCTATACCTTTGATCTGGAGATTTGCATCTGAGGAAGTTCAACCTTCCTTAGCGCGGGTTGACCACGTGCGCGCCGAATTGGCTCAATGTGCGATCAATACTCAGCAAACGATAGCCCAAATGTCTTGCCTGAGCATATAGCAAGCGATCAAACGGATCTCCATGCTTTTGCCGCAACTCGCACGACAAAAAAATCGGCTCAATCGACAATGCAGACATGCGAAAACCATCGCGCAATGCCTGTTCGACCATGCGGCGGGGTTGCAGGTTGATTTCGCCTTTGCGCCACTTGAGACCGACTTCCCACACAGATGCTTCAGAAAACGCCACCTCATCGGCGCGCGCCATGGCCAAACGCGCGGCCGCACTCAACTCCGGCGCATCCATCAGTGCCCAGATCAAACAATGGGTATCGAGCAGGAGTTTCATCCGCGGAACAGATCGTCATCGGCCATCGGCGCATGAAAATCCGCCGCAAGCTTGAGTTTGACACGCTTCAATCCGCCAAGACGGACGCCGCTTTTCGACGCGGCGGCCGTCACCGGCATCAGACGGGCAAGGGGTTTTCCTGCGCGTGCGATGACGATTTCCTCCCCTGCCACTGCTTTATCCAACAGTGCCGAGAGATTGGTTTTGGCTTCGTAAATATTGACCAGCATTGCTGCCTCCATGCCTGTCGATGAATGTTGGTCAAATGCTAACATTTCTGACCAACCATGCGCAACAAGCCTTGTGTGTCAGGCTAACAAAGGCCAGGAAATCCGACAGCGATCTCTATCCGAGAGGAGATGTGGCGACCCTTGCACCACAACATCGCCACGAACGCACAGTCTGCGCCCGGTTCATCCAGCCCGCCGCTTATCCCTGTCGAATTACTCATCTCCAACGTCACGCCGTGGCGTATCATTGATCGGTGTCTGACGGTAACCAGAAGCGATGAATATACGAACCTGGCTCAGTGATCTTGGCATGGTGCAGTACGCGGAAATATTCGACGCCAACGATATCGACTCGCGGGCATTGCGAGAGCTGGGTTCGGACGACCTGAAGGAACTCGGGGTTTCTCTGGGTCATCGGAAGGTTCTGCTCAGAGCTATTGCGCAGTTGAATGGGAGCGGCACGGCAACTGAGCGAGGCGGCGTGGCGCACAGTGAATCACCCCGTCCGGCTTCCGAGACAGCTCCTTTGGCTGCCGCCACTGACTCGGGCGAACGCCGCCAACTCACCGTCCTGTTCTGCGACATGGTGGGCTTCACCGAGCTGGCCAACCGTGTCGATCC
>JBKKAO010000516.1:0-9316 GCA_046714645.1 Burkholderiales bacterium
GCTCGCGCTGGAAGTGAGCGAGCGTGGCTACGTCATGGAAAGCGGTGAAGTGACACTGACGGGTGAAGCTAAAGCGCTACTGGACAACCCGGATGTACGCAAAGCGTATTTGGGCGAATAGCTTGGGAAATGAAAAGGGGAGCCCGGTGGCTCCCCTGAGATGAATTTTAGGCTGGCTGGCCTAATCGTCGTCGCGATGCTTCTTCCAACCTTTTTTCTTGCCTTTGCGGTGACCGGGCGGGCCCGAGTGTCTATCCACTTCGACGACCTTCACGGTCTCCCTTACCACGACTTTTTCTTTCACCACGACATCGGGCTTCTTGGCGCTGGAGCCCACAGCCGCGCCTGCCGCGCCCCCGATGGCGCCTCCAATGATGGCACCCTTGGTGCCACCTACTTTGGACCCTACCCCCGCACCTACGCCGCCACCGACCGCGCCGCCTACCACGGCACCCAGGTCGACATCACCTGCTTGTAGTGCGCTGGCGGAGAGCGCGAGAACTATTCCTGAGCAAAGAGAAACGAATCGCATGCATGACCTCATCATTGAGTGCGTTCAAGTGAACACCGTGGAAGCTCACCGCAGGACGCGTGCCTTGTAGAAAAGGTCAAATCCGTCCAGAGAAATGTGACTAAATCCAGTCTCGCGCCACGAGAAAGTCCGTGTAAAGACGCGCTTCGGCACTCCCAGGTTCTGGATGCCAGTCATAGCGCCACTTCACGATGGGGGGCAGCGACATCAAGATGGATTCCGTTCGCCCCTGCGACTGCAAGCCGAACAAGGTGCCGCGGTCGAAAACCAGGTTGAATTCCACATAACGCCCGCGACGGTAGGCTTGGAAATCGCGCTCGCGTTCGCCATAGGCATGATCGCGCCGGTGTTCGACGATAGGCTCATAGGCCGGCAGGAAATGCTGGCCCACATTGCTCATCAAGCGCAATGAGAAATCGAAATCTTGATCCGCCAGATCGTCGAAAAAAATGCCTCCGACGCCGCGCGGTTCCTTGCGGTGCTTCAGATAAAAATATTCGTCGCACCACTTCTTGAAGCGCGGATGATAGTGTTCGCCGTAGGGGTCTAAGGCCGCCTTGCAGGTGCGATGAAAGTGAACGGCGTCTTCCTCGAAGGCATAGTAGGGCGTCAAGTCCATGCCACCGCCGAACCACCATACCGGGTCCGTGCCGGATTTTTCCGCCACGAAGTAGCGCACGTTCATGTGCACCGTGGGTACGTAAGGATTGCGCGGGTGCAACACCAGAGAAACGCCCATGGCTTGAAAGCCACGCCCGGCTAATTCCGGCCGCGAGGCGGAGGCCGAGGGCGGCAGCGCCGAGCCGAAGACGTGCGAGAAGGAAACCCCAGCGCGCTCAAATAGGTTTCCTTCTTCCAGCAAACAACTTAGCCCTCCGCCGCCCTCCGCTCGCTCCCATCCGTCCCGGCGGAAGGGACTGCCATCGAGTTGTTCCAGCCGCGTGACGATGTGTTGCTGGAGTCCACGCAAGAAAATTCTTACGGCTTCGGTGCTCATGGACTAGCGCTTGGCTGAGAGGGCGCGAAAACCAATATCTCTGCGCAACTGTTTTCCGGAAAATTGAATCTGGCCGGCGATTTCATAGGCGCGGCGCTGGGCAATGCGTAGCGTATCTCCGAGGGCTGTCACGCACATCACGCGACCGCCGTCTGTCAGCAGTCGTTCTTCCTCCCTTCGTGTGCCTGCGTGAAACACGTGGACATCGCCGCTATCGCGCGGGAGTCCGGTGATTTCATCCCCTTTGCGAGGATCGCCAGGATAGCCCGCGGCCGCGAGGACGACACCTACACCTACCCGGCGGTCCCATCGTGCTTCAATTCGGTCAAGGGTCCCGTTCACGCCATGTTCCACGAGCACGAAGAGATCGCTCTTCAAACGCATCATGATGGGTTGCGTCTCCGGATCGCCCATGCGGCAGTTGAACTCCAGCACCTTGATATGGCCATCAGGCGTGATCATGAGCCCGGCGTAGAGAAATCCCGTATAAGGCTCGCCCCCGGATTCCATTCCCGCCACGGTGGGTTGTATCACCTCTCGCATGATGCGAGCATGCAACTCAGGCGTGACGATGGGCGCGGGCGAGTAAGCTCCCATGCCACCCGTGTTGGGACCTAGATCCTTATCACGCAAACGCTTGTGATCCTGGCTCGTGGCAAGCGCCAGAATATTGCGCCCATCCACCATGACGATGAAACTGACTTCTTCGCCTTCGATGTATTCCTCGATCACCAATTTATTACCGGCGGTCAACAGCGCGTTGGACAGCATGATCTGATCGATTCCGCGATGAGCCTCTTCCAAAGTCATGGCCACAATCACGCCTTTGCCTGCCGCTAACCCATCGGCCTTGAGCACGACGGGTGCGCCCTGGGCTTCGGCGTAGGCGTGGGCCTGGGCCGGATCGGTGAAGGTTTGGTGGCGCGCGGTGGGAACGCCGTGAGCCACCATGAAAGCTTTGGCGAAATCCTTGGAACTCTCCAATTGGGCCGCTTTTCGCGTGGGTCCATAGATCTTCAATCCCTCGGCGCGAAAAGCGTCCACGATGCCTTCCGCGAGGGGTGCTTCCGGGCCCACTACGGTGAGCGAGATCGCCTCGCGCTTGGCGAATTCCAGCATCTCGCCAATATTGTTCAAAGGGGCGTTGACTACACCATCTTCGCCGGAAGTGCCTGCGTTGCCTGGCGCAACGTAGACGCGTCCTACGCGCGGGGATTGGGCTAGCCGCCAGCCCAGAGCGTGTTCGCGGCCACCACTACCGATGAGAAGCAAGTTCATTTTTTTGTGAGGAGTAAGGCGTTAAGCGTGAGGCGAAGCAAGGCGTCCGTCCGCGCGCCTCACGCCTAACGTCTCACCGTTAATGGCGAAAATGCCGGACTCCAGTAAACACCATGGCAATACCATGCTCGTTCGCCGCGTTGATTACTTCCTCATCGCGCAGGCTGCCGCCGGGTTGGATGATGGCTAGGGCTCCCGCCTGGGCGACGACATCCACGCCATCGCGGAAGGGGAAGAAGGCGTCGGAGGCCACGACGGACCCGGCTAGGTTCAAGCCCGCATTCTCGGCCTTGATAGCGGCAATGCGCGCGCTGTCCACGCGGCTCATCTGCCCCGCGCCGACGCCGGTCGTTTGCCCATTCTTGCAAAACACGATGGCGTTGGACTTGACGAACTTGGCCACGCGCCAGGCAAATAAGAGATCGCTCATTTGAGCCGGGCTGGGTTGTGCTTTTGTGACAACTCTCAATTCTTGCGAGGTGACGTTCTTGGAGTCTGGCGTTTGCACGAGCAATCCGCCCCCTACGCGCTTGGTGTCCCATGGATTGGTCCCGGCGTGCAAGGCAATCTCCAACACACGCATGTTGGTCTTAGTGGATAACGCGCGTTTCGCTTCCGAAGTAAAACCCGGCGCTATGAGCACCTCGACGAACTGATGCGAAAGAGCTTGCGCGCAAGCTTCGTCAACCTCTCGATTGAACGCGATGATCCCGCCAAATGCAGAGGCGGGATCGGTGCTGAAGGCGCGCCGGTAGGCTTCCTCAGTGGTTGCACCTATGGCCGCGCCACAAGGGTTGGCGTGTTTGATGATGACGCATGCGGCTTGTTCAAACGTCTTCACGCATTCCCAGGCCGCATCGCTATCGGCGAGATTGTTGAACGAGAGTTCCTTACCTTGCCCTTGTCGGTAGCGGCTTAGACTCCCCGCGACCGGTTCAAGATCGCGGTAGAACGCGGCGGCTTGATGGGGATTCTCCCCATAGCGCAGATCTTGCACCTTTACGTGGGAGAAGTTGATCTGGTCCGGAAACGCCGCGGACTGGCCCCTCGCATCACGAGCAGTGAGGTAGTTGCCGATGGCGCCGTCGTAGGCGGCGGTATGGGAGAAAGCTTTGCGGGCTAAGCGAAAACGCGTGTCGATGCTCGTTGTGCCCGTGCTACGCAACTCTTGCAACACTGGGCCGTAGTCGGCCGGGTCTGTGACGATGGCGACGTGGGTGTAATTCTTTGCCGCCGCCCGCACCATGGTGGGGCCGCCGATGTCGATGTTCTCGATCGCCTCGTCCAGGGTGCAATCTGGTTTTTCCACCGTTTGGGCGAAGGGGTAGAGATTGACCACCACCAGATCGATGGTGCCGATGCCCGCTTGCTCGATCGCGCGCATGTGTTCCGCTAGATCGCGCCGGGCGAGAATGCCCCCGTGCACCTTGGGATGCAGGGTCTTCACGCGGCCATCGAGCATCTCTGGAAAACCGGTGTACTGAGCGACCTCCACCACGGCTAGGCCACTGCCCGATAGAAGCTTGGCGGTTCCGCCCGTGGACAGCAAGCTAAATCCCAGTGTCACCAATCCCCGTGCGAGATCTAGTACACACTCCTTATTTGAAACACTGATCAACGCCTGCTTCATAAAGTTTAGGAAGTCTTTATTCGATGTGTCTGAATCTTCTTGCGCAGTGTATTTCGATTCAATCCGAGAATGCCCGCTGCCACGGTTTGATTGCCGCCCGTGTGATTCAGGATCACCTCGATCAAGGGTTTCTCCACGCACCGGATCACCATGTCGTAGACGCCCGAGGGAGTTTCGCCATCGAGATCGCAAAAATAACTCTCCAAGGTCTTGCGTACACAGCGCGCGAGTTCGTTCTCTCCGCTCATGCTGCCTCCTCCCATTGGAACTCCAACATCTGGTCGAAGAAGCGATGGACTTCGGCCAGTTGCTCGTCCCCGGTTTCCTTTTCGTTTATCCGCTGCCGGACTTGCGCCACTCCTGACAGGGTCTTGGTATACCAACCTATATGTTTGCGGGCGACCCGTACGCCCGTGTGTTCGCCATAGAAGGCATAGAGTTCTGTCAGATGGTGAGCCAGCACACCCCGTATTTCCTGGGGCGTGGGCGCGGGCAATCGCGTACCGGTAGCCAGGTAGTGACTGATATCTCGAAAGATCCATGGCCGGCCCTGCGCCGCGCGGCCGATCATGACGGCGTCGGCCTGGGTGGCGCGTAGGACCGCCCGCGCTTTTTCCGGGGAGGCGATATCGCCATTGGCGATGACCGGAATGCTGACCGCCGATTTCACTTCGGCGATGGTGTCGTACTCCGCTTCCCCGGAAAAACCGCATGCGCGCGTACGGCCGTGAACGGTGAGCGCTTGCACGCCCGCGGACTCGGCGATCTTGGCGATCTTGACTGCGTTCTTGCTGTGTCCATCCCAGCCTGTGCGAATCTTGAGCGTGACCGGAACCTCCACAGCTTGTACGACGGCATCGAGAATCTGCCCCACCAGCGCTTCGTCTCTGAGCAACGCGCTGCCCGCTTGCATATTGCACACCTTCTTGGCGGGACATCCCATATTGATGTCGATGATCTGCGCACCCCTACTGACGTTGTGGCGCGCCGCATCGGCCAGCATCCTTGGATCGGCGCCGGCAATTTGGGCGGACACCGGTTGTACTTCGCCCTCGTGGTTAGTGCGGCGCTGGGTCTTTTCGGTCTCGTACAGGCGCGGATCGCTGGTCACCATCTCGGAGATGGCCATGGCCGCCCCCATTTTCTTGCAGAGCTGGCGAAAGGGCCGGTCGGTCACACCTGCCATCGGTGCCGCGATGGTCTTGTTTTCGAGCGTGTAGGGGCCGATTCGCATGGGCTGCGCGGAAGAGCGTGAGAGAGGACGTGAAAGAGATGACGTGAAAGAGATGACGTGAAATAAAGGGCGACAAGACGATGGTAAGAGGGCGCAATTGTAGCGCAAGCCCTTTGCCGGTTCCGCTTGAGGGCCCGGCAATCACACACCAAACATCATGCGTCGAGCGAAGGAGGTGCGTAGCGGTTTGAAGAGTGCGAGAGAGGACAGCGCTAAACTGCGCCCCGCGCGCAGCGCCGGATGCGTACTCCCGAAAATTCCGACTAACGCATCGGTAAACCAGATGCTGTGGCTTCGATCCCTACGCCGCGTATTTTCGAAGCCTGCCAGGATCTCGGCGTGGCCAGGATCCTCGGGGCATCTCCAGAGCATCTCGTAAAGCGCCCAGATATCTCGTAAACCAAGATTGAACCCCTGGGCGGCCACGGGATGAATCTGTTGCGCGGCATTTCCCACGCGAACGGCGCGCCCTTCAACGGTACGAGACTCCACCACCAGGCGCAAGGGGAAGCGGGCACGAGGGGACACGCGGGTGAACTGCCCCGCCCATGGACCGAAAGCTTGGGCAAGCTCAAGGGAGAATTGCGCATCTCCCGCCTTCATCAACGCATCGCTTTGCGCGGAAGGCACGGTCCAAATGAGGGCGAAGTGATCTTCGAAAGGCAGCAATGCGATGGGACCTGTCTCGCAAAACCGCTCATGGGCGCGGTGTAGGTGAGGTTGCCGCGTCCAGACTTCGGCAACGATGGCCCATTGCGCGTAGTCCTTGACGGATGTTTCTCGGGAGGGTCCACCGGCGGCGCCCCCCTCGGCGTGAATCACCAGCGATGCTTTGACGTGCTCCGAGTTTTTGCCGCTGAGTTCCACTTCCGCGGCGCGCGCATCCATGCGGGCGATCCTCGCCGTACAACCGAGCCGAATTTCTAGGTTCTCGCGCTGTTCGATCTGCTGCGACAGGGCGCGGGTGAGATGATTGAAGGTGGTGACGTGGCCCAGGGCGAGCACACCGCATTCCGCGGCGCTCAGCGCGACGCGTCCCAGCGCACCGCGGTCCGATACACGAATCTCCGTGATCGGAGTGACGCTTGGCAGCGCGCGCCATAGGCCGAGCCGCTCCAGAATCAAACGGCTGCCCTCGGAGAGCGCGAGAATGCGCCGGTCGTTATGGGGCGTGGCGCCCTCTCGCTTCTCCGCGATGAGGGTGCGGTAACCTAGGGAGGAGAGGGCAAGCCCCGCCGCAATGCCAATGGGCCCGCCACCAATGATGACTATGTCGAATGTCATCTTGGTTTGTTGAGTTAGCTGCGCATAAGCCGTTCAATGTCCGACACCGACTTAGGCGCCGCGGCTGTAAGAATCTCACAACCCTTGAGCGTGACCAGGGCGTCGTCTTCGATGCGTACCCCGATGTTCCAGAAGCGCTCGGAAACTTCGTTCGCGGCCCGCACGTAGCATCCCGGTTCCACGGTGAGCACCATGCCTGCTTCCAGCGCACGCCATTCACCTTCACGTTTGTAGTCGCCGCAATCGTGCACGTCCATCCCCAGCCAGTGGCCTGTGCGATGCATGTAGAACTTACGATAGTCCCCGGATTCGATGAGCCCATCGACGCTGCCTTTGAGCAAACCTAGATCCACCATGCCCTGGGTCAGCACTTTCACGGCGGCGTCATGGGGCGCTTGAAAGTCATTTTTCGGTTTAACCTTGGCGATGGCGGCGGCTTGCGCGGCCAGCACCAACTCGTAGATATCGCGCTGCGGCCCGCTGAACTTTCCGCTAATGGGAAAGGTGCGGGTGATGTCTGCGGCGTAACCATCCAATTCGCAACCGGCATCGATCAGCAATAGATCGCCGTCTTTCATCTTCGCGTTATTGGAGACGTAGTGCAGCACGCAGGCATTGGCGCCACCGGCCACGATCGAGGTGTAGGCCGGGGCCTGCGCGCCATTACGGCGGAATTCGTGGAGAAGTTCCGCTTCGATTTCATACTCGAACCGGCCTGGCTTGGTGGCGCGCATGGCACGCTGATGCGCGGCCGAGGAGATCTCAGCCGCCCGGCGCATGATGGAGATTTCTTTCTCGTCCTTGCGCAGGCGCATTTCGTCCAAGAGCTGGCGGATATCGTGGAGCTGGGAAGGCGCCGCGATGCCGCTGCGAACTTGGGCGCGCACGGCGTTCATCCATTTGATCAAACGCGCATCCCAGTCCGCGTGCTCTCCCATATCGCAATAGAGCACCGGCTGGTTAGCCAGTAGCTCGGGTAGTTTTTCGTCCAAGAGCGAAATGGAATGCGCTTCGTCAAAACCGAACACACGCCGCGCTTCCTTGGGACCGTAGCGAAAGCCGTCCCAGATCTCGCGTTCAAGGTCCTTGTCCCGGCAGAAAAGCAGGCTCTTCGGTTTTTTTCCGGCGACCACGACCAAGACCGACTCGGGTTCGGTGAATCCGGTGAGATAGTAGAAATAGCTGTCATGGCGAAAAGGATATTGAGTGTCGCGGTTGCGCTGGCGCTCGGGCGCCGTGCGAAGGACCGCGACGCCAGCCTTCATCGCACTCGCCAGCCGTTTGCGGCGGGCGCGGAATACACTCATATCAGCCATGGGGATGTTCGGATAATGGTTGGAAGGATTATAGCGAGCGATCCAAGTGCTGGACGCTAATTGTTGGAACTACTCGCCGGAGCTTGTGCGCGGCTTCATGAGTTTCGCGAGATCATGATCCGATGCAGCGCCGGCCTTCTCGATGGCGGCGATGACGCTATGTCTGTCCTTAGGCAAGCGGTTCTGGCTCAATTTGAACTTTCCCTTCAACTCGGTGACGGTGAGTTCGAAACCCACGATATGCGACGCCATCTTCGACAGATAAGCCGAATCTTCGGGCAGCCGCCAATCGGTAGCGTTCTCATTCTCAAACCGCTGCGTTAGTTCCGCGGTCAAACGGAGCAAACTTGTTTCGTCCTCGATCAGGCGGCACGTTCCGCTGGCATGCACGACCGCGTAGTTCCACGTCGGGACACTCGGGTGCAAGGTGTACCAGGTGGGTGAGATATAACGATGAGGGCCGTGAAAGATCGCCAGATGGCGGCCCTCGCGAAGATATTGCCAATGCGGGTTGGCGCGCGCCACGTGGCCGGTTAACACCCCGTAGGGTATCACGGTGCTATCGACCAAGAGTGGAAGATGAGTCACTTGAATATCGTCATCAAGACGGCTCAGTAGAGTGGCGAAGGGAGCGCGCTCCATGAGACGGTGCATCTCACGAACATCACGTTCGTCAAAATGGGAGGGAATGTAGATCATGGGCTAGAGGCGGCTCCGGGCGAGCTGGTCCGCTTGGGCCAAGCGCTCGGGAGTACCCACGTCCAACCACTGCCCGTCGTACTTGCAACCCGTGACTTCACCGCGTGCGATGCCTTGCTGCAAGAGTGGTGTCAAGGCGGCGCGTGTGCCCGGAACGATGCTCGCGAAGAACGCTCGCCGGTAGAGGGCGATGCCGCTAAAAGTGTAGGGAGGCGCCGCAACGCACACTACGCGATCCCCGTCGAGGGCGAAATCGCCTTTCGTATTATGGGAGGGGTTGCTCACCAAAATCAGGTGGGCGGCCGTCGCTCCTGAACTCGTTGCGATGACCGTGGGCAGTAGGGCC
>JBKKAO010000517.1:0-4398 GCA_046714645.1 Burkholderiales bacterium
GTGTTTCTCCATACCTGCTTCATATTCGCCCATCGCGATCAACGACGGCGCTCCCCAAAGCGGCGCGTTATGCAACACGAAATCCAATCCATGAGCGATGGCGATTTCCTTCGCTTCCCGATTCCACTGGCGCACCAACTCATGTTCACCTCGCCAGATGAGCGCTGCTGCGCCCCCTTGAAGCGCCCATGTGAGATTCCAGACGTGGCCAATTTGCCGTGACAGTTCAAGCTGCTCCACGGCCGCCTGGCGGGCTTTGTCCGGATGGCCAAGCGCCCAGAGCCACCATCCCGCCCATCCAAGTACCACACAACGTGGCTCATGGTTGTACCGATAAACGTAATCTCGATGCACGGAAGGATCATAGACGCTCATGGCGGCATCGGCGTTCGCTTGGGCAGCTTTAAACTCGCCCATAAAGTTCCGATAGAGTGCTTCATGAATACGGGCGTACATGTAGAAGGTATCGTTCGATTCATTCGTTGCGCACGCGTCCATGTCCCGGACCGCGGACAAGGCGCTCTCGAAATTGTCGCGCTGGGAGTCCACAAACCCTCGCAGGCTGATTACGTCCAAAAGTTTGTCCGTATCACCGAGCCGTTCGGCTAATTGTTGCGCGGGCGACAATACCTCGTAGGCCTCCGCCGCCGCCCAGCCTCCCTTGATTGTGTGTGCGCTAGATAGCAGGAGACGAATCTTAAGTTCTTCGTGATCCCGCTCGGTTGCTGCCGGTAACCGTGAACAGGCGAGTAAGGCTTCGCCTAAATGTCCGATGGCCTCGGAACCGGCGACGCTTGCCAACGCTCTTTGTCCGGCCGTGAGCCAATGGGAAAGCGCTTTGTCGTCGAGCCCCGCCTTCGTATAGTGTTGAGCCAATACTTCCGGACGAGTATTGGCGGCGTCTTCAGAGATGGCTTCCATCGCCGTGGCAATGCCCGCGTGCAACTGCGAACGCCGGCTCTTGAGCAACGACTCATAAGCCGCATCCTGCACCAGCGCGTGCTTGAAAAGGTAAGTCGCGTTGGGCGGCGTACCTTGACGGAAGATCAATCCGGCATCGCTCAGAATTCCGAGCGCCGAAACCAGAGCCCCTCCCTTCACTGGCGAGACCGCCTCGATCAGCTCGTGCGTGAAGTGTCTTCCGATACACGCGCTGACCTGTGCCACTTCCTTCACCGGCCCCAGCCGGTCCAAGCGTGCGATGAGCGAATCTCTAAGCGTCGCGGGCAGGGATAGCGCCGTTAACGCACGAGTGAGCTCATAGCGGTCGGGCAGCTCTTTCACCAGATCCGATTCGAGCACGGCTTTGGTGAGTTCTTCCACGAACAACGGTACGCCGTCGGTATTGGCGACGATCTGGTCGAGCAGCTCCTGTGGTAACGCTTTACCACCCGTCAGCTTTGCGACCAGTTGCGCGCCTTGCCGTTTGCTCAAGCGATTGAGTTGGTGCAAGCTGACGTGTCCTTGCCCAGTCCATCGCGGCTGATACTCGGGCCGGTAAGTAATCAGCAGCATCACCGGCCATTCGGCGATTCGCGAGATGATCAGGTCCAACCACTCTGGCTGGTGGGGTCGATCCAGTGCGCATCCTCGAAGAGCATGAGCGCCGGTTGGGTGATGGCGCGGCGGTGCACGTACTCGGTGAGCGCATTGAAGGTGAGTTCCTTCTGCTTTTGTGGGGAAAGACTGGGGATGGGGTTGCTCACCGGAAGATTGAGCAAGGATTCGAACAAGGGCGTGACTTGAACGGAACTGCCGCTTACCGACGAGAGTAGCCGCTGGAGTTTGTGCTGTTTGTCCTTCGCATGATCCGCTCTGCCGAAGCCGGCCGCGCGCTCGATATGATCGATCACGGGGTAGAGCGCCGAATTTACGTGATGGGGCGAGCACTGATAACGTAGCGTGACATGCGCTTGGTTTTCAAGGGAGTCGCGCAGACTACGCATCAAGCGCGACTTGCCGATGCCGGGCTCGCCACAGAGGAGTGCGACCTGGCCTTCGCCTTCGGCAGCCTGCCGCCAGCGCGCCAGTAGCAAACCGACTTCCTCGTCCCGGCCGACCAGCGGGGTGAGGGCGCCTCCGCCTCGGGTGGCTTCGAAGCGGCCTTCGGTGTCACGCACGCCTTGCACACGCCAAGCGCGAACGGGATCGAGAATGCCTTTTAAGGCGTGCTCGCCACCGTCAGCTAGTTCGAACACGTTGCCAATCAAGCGGCGCGTGGAAGGCGCGATCATGATCTGGTCCGTATCCGCCAAGCCTTGCAGCCGTGCGGCGAGATTGGGTGTCTCGCCCACGGCCAGTTTGTTCTCGCCATCGCCTTGGCCAACCACCACCGGACCGGTGGCGATGCCCAGGCGTACCCGTAGCGTCTCCGCCGTGTGTACTTGCTTCACCGCGCTGGCGATTTCCAGGGCGCAGCGCACCGCTCGCTCCGCATCGTCTTCATGGGCGAGGGGCCAGCCGAAGTAGGCCATGATGCCGTCGCCGAGAAACTGCGCGACCTGGCCCTCGAAGCGCTCCACCGCCCGTACACAACACTCGCGGTAGGTTTGCATCAAGGCGCGTAGGTCCTCGGGATCCAAACGCTCGGACAACGCGGTGGAATCCATCAGGTCGCAGAACAAAACGGTGATTTGGCGGCGCTCGCCAGACTGCGTGGCGGCGAGTTGCCCACTGGGACTTTGCCCGGCGGAAGGCGTTTGGGCGGAGTTATCAAGGGTGGCGAGGGCTGCCAGGAAATTCTTCCGATGGCCGAGCGTCAGTCCCAGTTCCTTGAGATCCGCCTCGGTGAGCGTGCGCGCATTGCCGAGATCGATGTCGTTCTCGGCGAACACGGCGGCGTAGCGCTCGAGACCAGCTTCATGCAGCCATTGTGCGAAGGCGTTCAAGAGTATTCTCCGCTAGCGATCATTATTTCCCGGCTTCGAATCTGATTCCGGACCGCGCTCACTCCCTCGCCCCGCCTGCGGGAAGAGGAGGTTATGGCCGAGGCGGGCGCTGCATCTTGCAAGCCGTTGGCCGAATCATGTCCTTTGCCTCGATGCGCGCTTCCGTGCGCGTGCCGATGCCGGCGCCCTCCAAATCGTAGATCACTTCCTTACCATCCAGCGCTGCCACGGTCAGAATGTAGAGCCGCTCGAAGAGTTGGTGATCGTCCGGGCGCATCCACACTTCGCCAAGGCCGCCCTGAATGCGCATATCCTCCAGTGCATAGGCGACCTTCACGGCGTCGGTGCCGCCTGTGCGATTAATCGCTTCCACCAGCATGTCCAACATATTGTTCAAGGGCATGGCGTAGTACTCCAGGCCGTATTTGCGCTTGTAGTCGAGAGCTGCTTTGCGCTCCTTCTCGTTCTTCATGTTCCAGTCCCAGCGCCAGATAATCTTGACTTTGTCGATGGCGGCTTTGCCCATGGCCGTCGGCGCTCCAGGACCTAGTCCATAGTAGGTGTAGAAGGCCGACTTCAATCCCAAATCGGTGGCGGCCTTCACGAGCAAGGTCACATCCTGGCCCCAGTTGCCGGTGATGATTGCATCGGCCTTCGCCGCCTGGATTTTTGCAATGTAGGGCGAGAAGTCCTTAACCCTCCCGATGGGATGCAGATCGTCTCCCACGATCTGTATGCCGGGCTGCTTCTTCTTGAGCATCTCGCGGGCATACTTCTGTACCTGGTGGCCGAAGGCGTAATCTTGGTTGATCAAGTACACGCGCTTGATGTTGCGTTGCCGTGCCATGTGGGTGGTGAGCGCGTCCATCTTGATCTCTTGATTGGCCATGAACATGAAGGTCCAGAAACTGCACTTCTCATTGGTGAGTTCCTGGTCTCCGGGCTCATTCAGGTAGAGCAGCTTGTTGTCGGGGTTGCGCTCGTTATGCTTGGTCACCGCATCGGAGAGCGGCACCGCGACATGGGAGCCGCCGCTTTGCATCATGAACGCAATACGCCGGTCGGTGATGAGCCGCAGCTGCATGAGCGCTTCTTGCGGACTGTTTTTGTTGTCGAAGGGGACGATCTCCAACATGCGCCCGCCCAGCACGCCGCCGCGCGCGTTGATCTGATCGATGGCGAACTGCGAACTCTTGATATACAACTCTCCGATGTTGGCGAACGGCCCGCTCATCGGAATGTTGAGCGCGATCTTTACCGTTTCGGCGGCCATCGCACAATAGCAATAAAGAAATGCCACCGCTACTAATAACACTCGTGCATAGAACTTCAGCATGATCTCCTCGTTGGTTTTGTAGGTTTCTCCAGCGCCTGCGCGAGCTGATCCTTACCGTAGTCGTCATTGGAGTACAGGACAGCGATTTTCGCATTAGGTTTAGTCTTTATGACGTGGCGAGCGTACAACCGCGCCTCGGTGCGATAAGTGGGCATCCAACCCATGGTCCAGGGG
>JBKKAO010000518.1:0-3470 GCA_046714645.1 Burkholderiales bacterium
GCATCGACAGCGTGCTACCCAAGGCGATCAGGACGGGCCAAGGGGGTCTAGCACCTCAACGCCGTGGACTGTGTCACCCCGTGGCAGATCGTGGCCACCTGCGGCAATTCGTCTATCCTTAGATATACATCCAAAGCGCGATACACTCTTTACACTGCTAGGGTCGTTCTGACCAAGCAAGGGCGAGCTGTCGAAACGCGAGCTTCGCGTCCCCTAAATGGGCTTGGTGGAACTCATTTCGCGCGAAAGGAGGTCCATGAAGATCATGATCGTCGATGACCATCCGCTCATCCGAGAAGGATTACGGTTGGCACTGGTAAGTCTCGAACCCGGAATTGAGGTGATCGAAGCCCGGCGTGCCAGCGAGGCGGTGGCCTTCGTCATGCAACACCCGAATATTGACTTGATCCTCCTGGATCTAACACTACCCGGCGAGAATGGCCTGAGCGTGCTACCCGGGTTGCGCTCGGTCAATGAAGAAATTCCCGTCGTGATTCTATCGGGCAACTTTGATCAAGCCGATGTCGAGGCGTCCATCGAAGGCGGCGCCATGGGGTTTATCCCCAAGACGCTGCCCACAAAGCAACTGCTCAATGCTCTGCGCGCCGTTCTCGCCGGAAATTCCTATCTTCCCGAGGAGCTGGTCATTGCTCACGCAGCCACGCGTCCAATACACACCGAGAAGTCCACGAGTGCCCTCGAGAGCTTCGGTCTGACGCCACGGGAGTTGGAGGTCGCCGCCCTGTTGTTGAAGGCGCTACCGAGCAAGGTGATCGCCCGTGAGTTGAACATAGCGCTGGGCACTGTCAAACAACACTTACATGTGATTCAACAAAAACTCGGCGCGCGCAGCCGTTTCGAAATCATGTTGAAGGCCCAACAATTGGGTCAAGACGGCCCGGTCAGGTCCGCCAACACAGCGGCCAGGCGCTCGGGCCTGACAGGCTTCTGAAGCAGTTTCACACCGGCGGCTTCGGCGACGCGGCTCACTTCCTCCGATAGGTCGCCGGTGATCAACACGCACGGTACTTGGCGTGCAAGCTTTGCTCGGACGCGTTTGATGACCTCGAGGCCATTCTCCCCATGGGGTAAACGGTAGTCGCAGATGATGACATCGGGTAATCGGCTCGCGAGTGCCAACTTGCTTTCGAGTTCACTTGAAGTGCTCGCCACCAGGCACTCGCTGCCTACGCTGCGTATGAGGTCCGCCATACCCGATCGCACCAGCGGGTCATCGTCGAGTAGGGCGACGAACAAGTCCCGCAGCGAAGCAAGGTCATCCGGGGTTCGAGTGGGACTCTTACTCGGCGCCAATGCGGGAAGCCGCGCCAGCGGCGCCTCGACCATGAATACCGATCCGCGACCTTCACGAGAGCGCACTTCACAACGGTGATTGAGCAAACGCACGAAACGATCCACGATCGCGAGTCCGAGGCCGAGCCCCTTCGCGCGGTCACGCTCTGGATTTCCGACCTGGTAGAACTCCTCGAAGATCAGCTTTTGCTGGTCACGCGGGATACCGGGGCCGCTATCGCGGACTTCGATGTGCACGTGACGCCCGCGCAGGCGCGCGCACACTAGCACCGTGCCCTGCTCGGTATGCTTCACGGCGTTTGAGGCGAGGTTGTGCAGGATGCGAAGTAAAAGTACCGAGTCGCTACGCACCGCCAGTCCACCGCGGCGCACTCGCAAACGCAATCCCTTGTTCTGCGCGGGACCCTCGAACTGAAGCTCCAAGCGATCGAACAAGACGTCCAGGGACACCGCGCGGATGTCGGTTTTCACCGCGCCTGCGTCGATCTTCGAGATGTCCAGCAGCGCGTTCAGCATCTCCCCGAGCACCGTTACCGAGTCATCGATCTTGACCGCGATGTCTTGGACCGCCGGATCCTGCGCCCGCAGTTGCAGCGCGCGTATCCACAGCGCGAGCGCTTGCATCGGCTGGCGCAGGTCGTGGCTCGCGGCGGCTAGAAACCTTGTCTTGCTGGCACTGGAGGCTTCGGCTTGTTCCTTTTTCGCGGCAAGTTCAGCGGTGGCGGTGGCAATCCTCTGTTCCAGATCCCGGCGCGAAAGGCTGAGCGCTTCGGCCATCTGGTTCACGCCGCGCTGCAGAACCAGTAGCTCACCGCTCGAGTTCTCCTGCACACGAGTTTCCAGACGTCCCTGCGCGAGCACCGATACGGCGCTGGACAACTGTTGAATCGGCGCGGTAATCGTCTTGCGGCTGGTACGCAGCGCGGCCAGCGCACTGATCGCCAAAACCAGCAGCCCAAGCCCTAAACCCATGGCGAGCTGGCGGCGCTTCCATGCAACGAGATTCTCACGCGATATCTCCACCGCCACCAAGCCGAGGGAGCGGGGCGTCTGCGAGGCGGCCTTCTCTTCGCCGCTACCACCTAGGAAATGGGGTTCAAGATTCACCCGTGTGCTATGGACCTGTACCGTATACACCCGCCTCATGCCATCCCGGGTCTGCGCTTCCCTGATGTCCCCTTTGGTGTCGATCGGAGTGACAGAGTCGCTCGGGCTCCCGCGCAGCGCGAGCACAGCACCTAATTCGTCTTGTATCGTTACCGCGGCGACATCGGGCTCGGCCATGGTCGAGTCCGCCAGTCGCGCAAGTTCAGCCCGGTTTCCAGAGAACAAACCGTATTGAGCGGCAGGACCCATGAGACCAACGATGGTGCGCCCGCGAGCCCGCAGTGCTTGCTCGAGATCATCGAATCGGCTACTGATGAAATACAAACTCAGCAGCACGGCGATGACCGCTGATGGCGCGAGCGCCAATAACATCACGCGTGCTCGTATGCTCCAGCCTTTCATCAGGCACCACCCTGTTGGCGTAGTCGCCGCACGATCGAAGTCTCGTCGTCCAAGCGCAAACCAAAGGAGCGCGCCACGTGATAGTTCACGCTGACCTCGAAGTGCGTGGGGTAGGCGGGTGCAGGCAAGGCAGCCCGATCCACGAGCACGTCCGCTAGAAGATCCCCCAACTGCTCGCCGATCTGACTTGTCGTCGAGTACACGGCCGCAAGAGCTCCAGCCCGCACGTAACCGGGCGAGAAACCGATCACCGGTCGCTGAAGCCGGTAGGAGGTCAGCAGTAGGCTGTGCACGCTGTTCGCATTGGATACCATCGGATCCGGCAGCATGAGCATGGCGTCCGATTGCTCTAGAACTCTTTCCAGCGCGCGCGCAAGGTCTCGCCCTGAATCGATGTGCTCGATGTTAACGCTGAGCTTACGGGCGCGAGCGACACCGGATACTTCCGAAAGCAGTGAATCGGCTTCCGGCCCCGCGACGAGTCCCACCCGGTTTCGTCCCGGGAGCACGAGCTGCAAGAGGTCGAGCTGGCGGCTGACCGGTTGATCCAGATAGATCGCGGTCAGGCGGCCATTCCGGCCCGGTTCCACCGCGCGGCGCTGGATGATCTCAAAGGCGCGTTTGGGCAACAGCGCGCATACGATGGG
>JBKKAO010000519.1:0-3376 GCA_046714645.1 Burkholderiales bacterium
ACTTCGAATCGCTCAGCTCTCGGCCGATGGCGCCTTAGCAAGATCGCCGATTTACTCGACGCAGTAGGCGCCCTTCTCAGGCGAGTATGCATGCAAAGTGCACTTGGCTTTGCATTCGCGTCTCTCGGGCCAGGCCACGCGGCCGCGGATGAGGCGGCCCTGTGGGAAGCGCTTCGTACGCCCGGCCATATCGCCTTGATCTGGCATGCCCTTGCTCCCGGTATTGGCGATCCCCCGGCCTTTAAACTAGACGACTGCAGCACACAACGAAATCTCTCCGATGCGGGGCGGATGCAGGCGCGGAATATCGGCGCACGTTTTCGTGAAAACGGTATTACGACAGCGCACCTATATTCGAGCCAGTGGTGCCGTTGCCTTGAGACCGCTCGGCTTCTCGAACTCGGACCTGTGGAAGAACTGCCCCTTCTAAATTCATTCTTTTCGCGGCGGGAACTAAGCGACGGTCAAAACCGCGCACTCAAAGACTGGCTGACGAAGAGGCGCATTCGCGACGTGACCATTCTGGTTACCCATCAAGTGAATGTCACTGCGCTAAGCGGTATCTACCCCGGCTCGGGCGAGATTGTGGTCATCAACAAGTCGAAAAGCGGGAAGCTCCTGGTCATCGGCTCTATCAAGACCGATTGATCCTCGCGTGTGGGGCTCGGCAACTGGGTTCCGCCGGCGCCAACCCTGTTCGAGGCCATCGAGAAATCTGCTCGCGACCTAACCATCTGAGGGTTGAACCATCGTGACGGCTCCGTCAATTCCGATTAGACTTGAAGCCGCACTAAGCTATCGCCAAAAGCAACTCACGCGAGGGAGTGGTGCTGCTGCGTCTTGCCGGATTATCAAATGCCTCAAAGGCGGAACTCCTTTGGGCGTCCATCGCCAATCATGAGGATGAGATGACGGGCGCTTTCACGGTAATTTCTCCAGGTAGCATTCGTATTCGCCGCGCTGCTGCCTGACATAGGCACGGCTGCGCTTTCGGCTCCTCGCGGCGTTGATGGCCTCCAAAATTCTGCCGAACACCGTCAACTCACGATTATGTTCTGCGAGTTGATTGGTTCCATCGCGCTCTCGCATCAACTCGATTCCGAAGCGCTACGCACCGCTGAGTTCCGCGTAGCCGATCGACCCCTTAATCACGTCCCGGATCAGGGCACGGGAAGCTGCCTCTCAAGCGCCCACGCCACGTGCTCCCGCACCAGCGCGGAGGTATCGTTGGCGCGCGCTCTTAAAGCACTAACAACTTCGGCAGTCGCGGGCGCATTCCCCAGCGCGACGGCGATATTGCGCAACCATCGCTCGTAGCCGATGCGCCGGATCGCCGAGCCTTGCATGCGGTCGAGGAATTGTTGTTCGCTCCAGGCGAATAGCTCCGCCAAGCCGGCGTCGTCTAGACCGTGGCGGATCGCGAAGTCGGGCTCCAGGGTAGGCGTCGCGAATTTGTTCCAGGGACAAACGAGCTGGCAATCGTCGCAGCCGTAGATGCGGTTACCCATCATCGGCCGGAAGGGCTCCGGAATACTGCCTGGATGCTCGATGGTGAGGTAGGAAATACACCGCCGCGCATCCACCACGTAAGGCGCGATGATCGCGCCCGTGGGACAAACGTCCATGCAGCGCTCGCAGGTGCCGCAATGCTCCTCGTCAGGCGCGTCTAGGGGTAGTGGCAGGTCCGTGTAAATCTCGCCCAGGAAGAACCAGGAACCCGCCTCGCGGTTGAGCAGCAAGGTGTGCTTTCCGCGCCACCCAAGGGCGGCTTGGGTGGCCAATTCCACCTCCATCACCGGTGCGCTGTCGGTAAACACGCGGTAGTTGAAGGAACCCGCTTGATCGGAAATACGGTTACACAGTTTCTGGAGCCGGTCTCGCAGGACCTTGTGGTAGTCACGACCCAAGGCATAGCGGGAGATGTAGGCGCGCTCGGGCTGTTCTAACACAGCTTCCGCGTCCGCACCGCCTTCGGGTTGATAGTTCATACGCGCGGAGATGACCCGCAGCGTGCCTGGGATTAACTCCGATGGCCGTGCACGGGTTTCCCCATGACGCTCAAAGTACCTCATCTCTCCGTGGTAGCCGCGTGCCAGCCAATCCATCAATCTGGTTTCCGCGCTCGATAGATTCACACCGGCGACGCCGATCTCCTGAAAGCCCAGCTCGCGTGCCCAATCACGTATTCGATTCTTTAGTGTTGCATCAACGTACGGCACAGTTTTCTTAGGCTTCCAAGACGCCCTAAATCAGGGCTTAACACTCAATTTTAGGGTAGACGAGCCGATATGCTGCTTCAATCACTATCCCAATCAATGGCTGGTGAAACAGTTGGGCGATTCACAACAGATCTCGAATTGTAGGATGAACCGCGATGCCTAGACGTTACGCTCCTCACGAACTCGTCGAGACTTTTTCCAAGCTCAGCTCGCTTCCCGAGATCTACCTCAAGATCCGGGATGCGGTCGAGTCCCCCGACTCGTCGGTGCGTGAGGTGGCGCAGCTCATTTCCTCCGATCCCGCCATCACGGCCCGGCTGCTCAAGGTCGTCAATTCCGCGGTCTACGGGATGCCCCGGCAGGTTGAAAGCGTGACACAGGCGGTTAACGTCCTCGGCATGCAACCCATTCACGACATTATCCTCGCGAGTTCCGTCACTACCACCTTCGCGGGAATGTCCTATGGACTCATGAATGTCCGCCGGTTCTGGTCCCACAGCTTGTTGTGCGCGCTCGCCGCGCGCGCCTTGGGCAAGCAGGCAAACCTGGTGGATAGCGAGCGCTTATTCGTGGTGGGGTTGCTCAGCCGCGTGGGGCACTTGGTGATGTATGACAAGATTCCGCAATTGGCTGCGGTGGCCATGAGCCACTCGGAACGCACCGGCCAGCCTCTGTTCGCCGTCGAACGCCAACTCATAGGGTGCGACTACGCCGCCGTAGGAGGTGAACTTCTCGCTCGATGGCACCTACCCGCCAGTATCGTAGGCATGATCCTGGACCATGTTGAACCCGAATACGCGCAATCCTCCGCTATTGGGGCCGCCATCGTGCACCTTGCGGCGGCGGTCGCGGATGCGGCTACTTCCTCTACCGGATCCGTCGATACCGCTTCCTTAGATCCCTATCTTTGGGAGGCGACCGGACTGGCGCCGGAGACGGTGTCCGAGGTGGAAAAGAAGGTTGGCATTGAGTTCTCGGGCGCGGCGGAAGTTTTCATGCCGGCCGTCGCTCTAGCGGCCTAGCGGCTTGAAATCTCCCAGGGCGATCTGAGTCTGGCGGCAGCGGTTAAGGCAGGTTGGGGCTTGTCAGAAGAGCGCGACAGCGCATCCAAGGACCGAGTCTCGCCATGCTTCATGAGAAAAAACTCCTCCTCCTTT
>JBKKAO010000520.1:0-15398 GCA_046714645.1 Burkholderiales bacterium
AATCCCAGGAGTTACTACCTGGTGGCCGCGGTGATCGGCGTGATGGGGCTCATCCCAGGGATGCCCCACGTCGCGTTCTTAATCGTCGCGGCCGCCCTGGCCGGTATTGGCTACGCCATTGAACAAAAGCGCATAGGGGATAAGGTCCAAACGCCCAAGGTAGAGCCCGCCAAGGCAGAGCCGGCGGAAGTGTCTTGGAGCGATGTGGCCGCCATCGATGCCCTGGGGCTGGAGGTGGGGTTTAGGTTGATCCCCTTGGTGGATCGCGCCCAGGACGGTGAACTGCTGCGCAGGATCCGGGGGATACGCAAGAAGGTCGCGGCGGACATGGGGTTCTTGGTCCCCGCAGTCCACATTCGCGACAACTTGGAACTGCGGCCCAACGCCTATCGCATCACCTTGAAAGGAGTGGAGGCGGGGGCGGGCGAAGTCTTCCCCGGAATGTTCATGGCCATCAATCCGGGCCGGGCCATGGGCCAGCTGACCGGAACTCCCACCAAGGATCCCGCCTTTGGGTTGCCTGCCGTATGGATCGATTCCGCCCAACGTGACCAAGCCCAATCCAACGGATACACCGTGGTCGATGCCAGCACGGTGGTCGCCACCCATCTGTCCAGCGTAATCCAGGCCCATGCGGCGGAGCTGTTGGGGCGTGGAGAAATTCAAGCGCTCCTTGATCATATAAGTAAGGAGAATCCCAAGTTGGTGGAGGATCTGGTTCCCAAGTTGATCCCGCTTGCCACCGTCCAACGGGTATTGCAAAACCTACTGAGCGAAGGCGTGCACATTCGCGACATGCGCACCATTCTGGAAACGCTGACCGAGCACGCGGCGCGTACCCAGGATGCGGAGGAGCTGACGGTTTCGATTCGAGTAGGGCTTGCGCGAGCCATCGTTCAAGGCATTTTTCCCCCGGACAAGGACGTCGAAGTATTGGCCCTGGATCCGCAATTGGAACAGATGCTGTCCCAGGCGGCTTCCACCCGGGGTGCCGAAGGCCCCGGACTGGAACCTGGTTTGGCCGAGCGCATTCTGAAACAGGCCGGAAGCTATTCCCAGGAGCGCGAGCAACTTGGCCAGCCTGCCGTGCTGTTGGTGCCTCCGGCGCTTCGCGGTTTGCTGGCCCGGTTTCTACGCCGTGCCGCGCCGCAATTGAGGGTGTTGTCGCAGTCGGAAGTGCCGGATAGCCGCATCGTAAAAGTGATCGGGGTGCTGGGAGGTCGTGCTTGATTTTTACTTTACCGGGATGAGCTGAAATGATCGTCAAGAAGTTCTATGCGGAGACTTCCCGCGAGGCCTTGCGCCTGGTGCGCCAATCGCTGGGCGATGAGGCCATGATTCTGGGGAATCGCAAGACTGCGAACGGCGTTGAAGTCATGGCGGTGGCGGAATCCGAGGTCAAGACCGTGACCGTGACCGCGGGCGGGCGGGCGGTGAGGAAGCAGGATCCAACGGCTGTGAATAGTCCTACCGCGGAGCGCGCGCCGCCCGCGCGTGCGCAGGCCACCCCGGGCAGCTTCGATGTTGTGCATGAACTGCGATTGCTGCGTAGTTTGATGGAAGAGCAAGTGGCGGCGCTGGCATGGAACGACCTGCGCCGCCGCGAGCCCGCGCGAAGCGCGGCCTTGCGCAAGATGCTCTCCGCTGGATTTAGCGTGGGATTGGCGCGCAAACTCGTAGACCGCATGCCCGAAGGGGCCGATGTGCCCCGCGGTCTGCGTTGGACCAAGGCCGCGCTGCAGGCCATGCTCAATATCATCCCGGAGGAAAACGGCATCATCAATCGAGGCGGGGTGTTTGCCTTGGTGGGACCCACGGGCGTAGGAAAAACCACGACGGTTGCGAAACTGGCTGCCCAGGCCACCTTGCGATTCGGAGCCGATCATGTAGCGTTGGTGACCACGGACACCTATCGGATTGGCGCCGTGGACCAACTACGGGTCTACGCCAAGATTCTCGGTGTGCCGGTTATCGCCATTCGAGACGAAACCGACATGCGGGTGGCCTTGGGCGATCTGCGCTCTCGGCGCATCGTGCTGATCGACACCATTGGCATGGGACAGCGTGACCGGCGCCTGGTAGATCAAGTGGCGCTGCTATGCGGGGAGGGTAGGCCCGTGCAACGCCTATTGCTGCTTTCGGCGGTATCGCAAACGGACGTGTTGGCCGAGGTCGTCAACGCCTATAAGGGGGCATCCATGGCGGGATGCATATTGACCAAGTTGGACGAGAGCCTCACTCTGGGCGGGGCTCTCGATGTGCTGATTCGTCATAAGCTGCCTCTGTACTATGTGACGAACGGCCAACGAGTCCCCGAGGACCTGCACCGGGCTAGCCCGTTGTATTTGGTGGAGCGCGCCATTCGGCTCGCGCCCGAGACGGGCATGTTTGCGATCACCGAGGATGACGTACCCTATCTATTCGCCGAGTCCGCGACCCAGCCCATAAGCTCTTCTTCGAGCGCGGCCGGGGCCATGCGTGGCTGAGGTCATGGCCGATCAGGCGGCGGGGTTGCGCCGCCTGATCTCGCGGGATTTCGTTCGTGTCATCGCCCTTACCTCGGCCCGGCCCGGCACTGGCGTGTCGTTCATCGCCCATCAACTGAGCGCCGCCCTTGCCGCCCTTGGGCGGGAAGTTTTTCCTGTTAGAGTGGACGACGATCTTCTTAGAAGCGCCCATGCAGATCCCTACGTGCTCGCCGATGCCCTGGAAAGAGAGCGCCAGGGTGCCGAGATTGCGTTGATGGACGTGTCGCGGGCCTTGGGTGACCGGCAGGCGCGGCTTGCGAGCTGCGCCCCGGATGTGATCCTGGTACTTGCCCCTCATCAAGCCGAGCTTCGGGACGCCTATGTGCTCATCAAGCGAATTTTGTCGGTTTCCGGCAAATGCCGTCTGCATGTGCTTGTCAATCAAAGTACCGACATGGAGTATGCCAAGAGTATTTTTGGTAGTCTATCGAACACAAGCGGTAGATTCCTAAGCCAGCCGCTCCAGTTTCTTGGGGAACTGCCACACGACGAGCGTTTGTTGCGGCTCCGCGCCAGGGACATCAACTTCCTCGAAACCCATCCCCATTCACCCCTGGCTGGTATGCTGCGAGCATTGGCGGAACGTATCCTGCTTTGGCCTTTTCCCGGCGAGAACGACATGTCCGGGTTTGCACGCCGGCTTGTTGCGGCACTCCCTGCTCCACCCGCGTACTGATGGCCACTACCACTCTTACAAAAGATCCAAACAAGCTCGTCGAACAGATGGTTCCGCTGGTGAAGCGAATCGCCTATCACTTCATGGCTAGGTTGCCCGCCAGCGTCCAGGTGGATGACCTGATTCAAGCCGGTCTTATGGGGTTGCTTGATGCGTCGAAGAACTTCGACGATACCCAAGGGGCTCAGTTCGAGACCTATGCCATTCAGCGCATTCGAGGTTCCATGCTGGATGAGCTGCGGCAAGCCGATTGGCTGCCACGCAACGTCCGCAAGAATCTGCGCCGGATCGAAGCCGCCATATCCAACCTCGAGCAACAGCACGGCCGGGCACCCAAAGAGCAGGAGTTGGCGGAGACCCTAGGCGTGCCCATCGACGAGTATCAGCACATGCTGTTGGAGTCTCGCGGCTATCAGCTCCTCCACTACGAGGATTTTCAGGAGTCCGAGGACAGTGATTTTTTCGACGCCTACGTGTCGGACAATCAGTCCAGCCCCCTGGACGTCATTGAAGACGAGAATTTCCGGCGGCACCTCATTACCGCCATCGGTGCCTTGCCAGAGCGAGAAAAGCTGGTGATGGGCTTGTACTACGAGCAGGAGCTCAACCTGAAGGAAATCGGAGAGATTCTAGGGGTGAGCGAATCGCGGGTATGCCAGCTTCACAGCCAGGCCGTCGCGAGGCTACGCTCTCGAATGAAAGAGTGGACGCGTAAGCTCTAGGTCAAGCGGTTTGCTCGGTTAAGTTTGAATCCTCGCCGCCGTAATTCCATCTCATGATGGCGTGCGTTGTCCTTCTCCTCCCTACCTGATCTGGATTCCGTGCGGCTTCCTAGCGCGGACATTTCTTATGCGCGGCACTGACAAACTTAGTTGGTTCGGTTTGATCCTCGGGATCACGGCCGTCGTGGCCGGGCAAGCCGTCGAGGGCGGTAGCATCGCTTCTCTTTTCCAGATCGCCGCGCTCGTCATCGTTATCGGCGGCACCCTGGGCGCGGTCATGCTCCAGACCTCCCATCATATTTTCGTCACGGGCATGAAGATGGGTTCTTGGGTGTTTCGCCCGCCCGTGGTGGATTTTCGCGACGGCATGAGCCGCTTGATTCAGTGGGCGAACACGGCACGGCGCTCCGGATTCCTAGCCTTGGAGTCGAGCATGGGGGGGCAGCGCGATCCATATTTGAGGAAAGGTTTGCAACTGCTCATCGACGGCACGGAGCCGCAGATGCTGCGCGACACGCTAGAGCTTGAGATCGAGATTTGGGAGGACTTTCACCGGCAGTGCGCGAAGGTGTGGGAAGCCGCCGGAGGCTATGCACCCACCATCGGCATTATGGGGGCGGTGCTGGGCTTGATTCAAGTGATGCAGAATTTGAGTGACCCAGCCAAGCTGGGCACCGGAGTGGCCGTGGCCTTCGTGGCCACCATCTACGGTGTGGGCTCCGCCAACCTGATCTTTCTGCCCATCGCTAACAAACTCAAAGCTCAGATCGCGAAGCATGTGCGTCTGAAGGAAATGGTGATCGATGGCCTAGAAGCCATCGCCAATGGCGAAAATCCCCGTAACCTCGCTGCCCGTCTGGAGGCCTATCTCGCGGACGATCCGCTGCGGGTTCGGAGGCCGCCACGCACCGGGATTCGGCCCTAGTGGCGCAGTCTTCAGCACCGGTCCTTGACTCCGCCGGGTTACCCATCACTCCCTCCTCGGGAGCCAAGCCTCCCGCACCCTTCGCCGAGATTGCGCCGGAAGAATCCGGCTTAAAGATTTTCTTCGGCGTCTCACAGCCCGAAAACCGCGCTTTGCGCCGGCTGAAGCGTAGGGTACGGCGCGAGAAGGTTTTAGGGGAAATCGATAGCCAAGATCGCTGGCTCATTTCCTATTCCGATTTCATCACCCTATTGTTCGCATTTTTTGTGGTGATGTACGCGATCTCGCAGGTCAACGAGAGCAAGTACAGGGTGCTCTCCGAATCGCTCATCCAGGCCTTTAAGCCTCAAGGAAATCTGGAGGCTAAGAGCATCATGGAGAACAAGACCGGCCAGCCTTCGACCACACCCGTCCCCGCCGGCGTCATCCCGCAGGCGATGCCCAACCCCGACATACCTAAGGTACCGCATCTACCAAAATTAAGAGATGTGGAACTCGAGATTCGTAAGGAGCTCGACCCCCTCATCCAAACCGGCGATATTCGAATCGCGAGTGGCACGCAAGGCCTTAGCATTGAACTGAAAACCAAGGTTTCCTTCAAAACGGGCGAAGCCGCGATGACCTTCGACTCCTTTCTACCGCTACGCCAAGTCGCGCGCATTCTTGCTCGCAACGCGCACTTGATTCGCGTGGAAGGACATACCGATGGGGAGCCGCTGGGCGGTCAACCGGGATACCCATCGCAGTGGGAACTTTCCACGGCGCGCGCGAGCCGAGTGGTGCGCTACTTCATCGATAACGGTGTGGATCCACAGCGCCTTTCTGCTGCGGGCTACGGCGATACGCGAGTGTCCGATTCTGGAGACAACCGGAGAGTGAGCATCATCGTCCTTCCGGAGGGCGGAGAGTCTGCTCCGACTACTACGAGCGTATTGCCCAATGGGACGGTGAGTCCCGAGATCAAGGAGGTGAACTAGAGCGGCACGGGGGTACGGCTATTCAGACGACGCCGAAATCGCGGTGGGCCAGGCGAATGCAGGTGGACCCGTCTCGGCCGTACACGCCCGCGGAGCGGGTCAGACCATTGAGCGCTGAGAGCGCTTCCTGGTTATAGGCCATTCGGTTGTTGATGATCGTGCCATTGGTTCGGTTGATGCGTTGGGCATCTGCCGCGAATCCACACAATCGTTCCCAAAGACCGAACAATTCGCTAGCCTCCGCGTCGCCCTGCGAACGGATCCATTGTCGCATTCCATCCGCGGTGGCTTGTAAGGCGTGAGCTTCTAGAAACGCACAGCGAAGGCGCGCTAGCGCGCCCAGGGCTTCGGCTTTCTCCGCCTTCTGGCGGGAAATATCCGATAGAAGTTCGACCTGCGCCTGTGTTAGACGCTCCTGCTCGGCGTTGAGCAATTCGATGAACTCGCCGAATACCAGGACTTCTCGGCGCAGGCTCGCGATGAAGGTCGCGTGATCGGGAGCCCGTGACATTACTTCATGAGCCCTTCTGGTTGAAGAGATGCTCTTTCACGGAGGCCAACAACTTGTCGGCGACTACTTCGGAATTCACCTTGAAGTACCCATTGCTGATAGCTTGCTTGATGGCGTCCACGCGGGCGGTGTCGACCACGCTGACGTCACTCAGAGCGCGTTCCAGCTGCTGTAACTGAGAGGCCACCGAGTTGATATCGACCTTGTCACGGGTGGGCGGCAGCGAGGTGGCATTCTGCGGAGCAGAGTTTCGATTGCTGACGTCTTGAACCCCGTTAGGGATAACGGGTTTTACTGCACCAGTATTGATCTTCACGGTATTTCCTCACGGAGTTAGAGGCGGGGCCCTCGCAGGATACAACGGATAAGACTTACCCCATCCTCGTTGGGTTTATCGACCCTGCGCAAGCGAACTTTAGCGATGCAGTCCAGGCACCTGTAAATGTTGTCGAGCTTTTTTGTTATGTTAACAGTACATCACCTGGAAAACGCTTCTACCGAACCCACACGAGGTTTTTTCCCCGAACGATCCCCTTGAGAATCCTGCCTGAAACCGACTTGACCTCCACCGGATCGCCCAATCCCCCGGCGCTCAGCGCTCGCCCGGTACTGACGACCTGGAAACCCTCTCCCGAATAAGCAAGATGAACGCTATCCCCCGCACCGATGACCTGTGGGGCGCTCAACCACTGCGGGCGCAATACCATTCCTCCACCGATGGCCGTCTTGGCGGCCTTCCCAATCACTTCCTCCAATCGAACCGATACCCCCGCGGGAAGCACGGTGAGGTCGCTTTCCTGCAAAGCGACGTCCGTGTCCGTGATCAGTTGACCCCTGTGAAGGGGGCGAGCGGCCACCACGGCCTGATCATAGATACGAACGGTGACCGGCAAATAGAGCGACCATACCGAGGGCCCCTCACAGCGGATGCCCACTGAAGCATTGCCCCACCATCGGGTGCCGGGAGGGGCAAAGGCCTTGAGTTTTTCGCAGTTTGGTAGCTTGAGACGGGTCTCTGGATTGGCCGCGGTAACTTGGATCCTTCCCGATATCCCCTTCAATTGATCGAGAACGAAGCTCTCCGCCACGTGTTGCACAACGGCAAGTTCTTGCCACTGTGCCTGAGCTGTTCCTAGGAAGGCGAGCGCTCCGCCGAAAGCGGTGAGCCATGGGTGCATGCGCGAAAGTTTGCGCGCGTGAGCGAGTGTCTTTGTAATATAGCGGTGCAAGAACATTTGTCCTAGGAAACGTGGCATCTAAAGAGAAGTTGTGCGATCGTCGTTAAGTCATCATTCCGAGTGATCCACAAGAGCAGACCTACCCAAGAGCGAACGCATTCCGTATGCCCGATCTAAGCAATCCGACCGAAATTGCCCGAGAAACCCTGAGATTGCTGGCGACACGGCGCATTCCACCCACACCCGAGAACTACCAACGCATCTATGCCGAGCTTTCCGGGTCGCCCGCTCACGTCGAGGGAGCCCTCGACCAGCAACTACTAAATGGCGTGCGCCAATGGCGCGAAGTCCGGGGAGGGAGCAATTATGCTTCTCTTGAACGCGCGATCTTGGACAAGGATTGGCCCTTGGTGGTGAAGACTCTGTCGGGACTCATGCAACAGAGCACAGAGCGAGGCGAGAGCCTTGGCAGGAACGAATCTCGAAAAATTTGGGCCGTTGCGTTTCGCGAGATCGCCCGCCATCTATCCGCCGCGGAGGGCGCCACCCGCAAGGCCGATGGCATCGAGCGGGTCCTCGCGGCGGGCGCGGCTGATGCGCAGCTACCTGAAAAAGTGATCGCGCTCGTACGCTCTTGGGGAGACGCGAGTGCGAATATCCCCACGGTAACCGATATTCAGGGGACGGGAGGTGAAGAGGCCGGCACTGCCTCCAAAATTCGTGATCTCCTCGCTCAGGCTTTGGATGTGGGGGTAGCCCCGCGATTGGATAGACACCCCGATCTGGCGGACGAGGCTCGGCTTCTGGCGCAGCAAACGCGTGCAGCCAACGGGGCCAGCGTGTGGGGACGCATCGCGGGCCAACTGAGGCAATTCTGGATCAAGGTCGAATTGCGAAGCGATTCCGATGCCGAGCTCCTGGAAGGGTTGCTGAAAGTGTTGGGACTGCTCGTCAACAATATCGGTGAGCTGGTGGACGAGGATCAGTGGGTGAGTGGTCAGCTCGAATCCTTACGCGAACTCATCAATCAGCCGCTCAGCGTGGATAACATCGTTCAGATCGAGCGCGGTTTCAAGGATGTCGTCTACAAGCAAGGTATGCTCAAACACAGCTTGCGCGAAGCCAAAGCGCAGCTCAAGGGCCTGCTCGGCACCTTCGTCGATCGCTTGGGTGAGATGAGCAGTACTACGTCGGACTTCAATCGCAAGATCGAGGGCTACGGCGGCCGGTTGCAGAAGCTCGACGACATCGCGGGGCTACGCTCCTTGCTCGACGAACTGATGTCCGACACGCGTTCCATGCAGATCGATGTGATGCGGCGGAAAGAGGAATTTATCGTCGCGCGCAGGCAAGCCGAAGTGGCGGAGCGCCGCGTGCGCGAGCTGGAGGCCGAGCTTTCCCAGGTGAGCGAACAAGTGCGGGAGGACCAGCTCACCGGCGCCCTGAATCGCCGCGGTTTGGAGGACGCCATCGAGCGCGAAATCGCGCGTTCCACCCGCCGCGACACGCCGCTGTGCGTGGCGGTGCTAGACCTGGACAACTTCAAGCGGCTGAACGATAGCTACGGCCATCAAGCCGGCGACGCCGCGCTCATTCACTTGACCAAGGTTATCCGCCGGACCGTACGCCCCACCGATGTGCTGGCGCGTTACGGGGGCGAAGAGTTCGTGATAATCCTGGGAGATGCCGGCACCGAGCAGGCGGCGGTGGCGATGAATCGCTTGCAACGGGAACTGACAAAACGCTTTTTCCTGCACAACAACGAGCGGCTGCTTGTCACTTTCAGTGCCGGTATCGCGCTGTATCAAACCGGCGAGGCGCACGAATCCGTCATCGCGCGCGCCGACAAGGCCATGTACCAAGCCAAAATTCAAGGTAAGAACCGCGTAGTAGTGGCCGAAGCGGTCGTGCCGGTCACGCAGTAGGCCGGGTTCCCGCGGCAATACCTTGCCGGACCCGGCAAGCCTTTCCATCCTTGGCATCGAAGTGAGCCTCCTGCGATGCGTCGGAGCAGGCGACAGGCAAGAAATATCTATCTCAATGAAGGAGTTGACGCGCATGAGATGTCATGCGCGCCGGTGGCACATGCTCTGCTGAAGGAGTTCTTCGATAACGGAACCCTTGAGCATGATCAATCTCCTCGACAACCATTTTGCCGAACCCTTGCGAGCACTAAATCTGCGCACCGCTCGGAGCGAAGTCCTTGCCGCCAACATCGCGAATGCGGATACACCGCACTATAAGGCGCGCGACTTCAATTTCTCCGCGGCACTCAGAGGCGCCAGCGATACGCGATTCTTCATGACCCAGACCTCGGACCGGCATCTAGTTGGGCGCTCTGCATCCGTTGCCTCGGCGGCGCTTCAATACCGAATCCCGGTTCAAGCCAGCATCGATGGAAACACCGTGGAACTAGATACGGAACTCGCGGAGTTTTCCAACAATGCCATAGGCTTCCAGGCCGATCTGGCTTTCATGAACAGCAAGATCCGCGGAATGTTCGCGGCCATACAGAGCTCGTAACGCGTGTCCCTATTCAACGTCTTTAGCATCTCCAGCACCGCGCTGTCCGCGCAATCGCAGCGCTTGAACGTGGTGGCGAGCAACTTGGCCAATGCCGATAGCGCAGTCGGTGCCGACGGCAAACCCTTCAAAGCGAAGCAAGTCATTTTCGAATCCATGCCGGTGAATTCCGGATCATCGAGCATGGGGGTAAAGGTGAGCAGCGTCATCGAGGATCCCGCGCCTTCGCGCATGGTTTTCAACCCCAATCACCCGCTCGCCGACGGGCAAGGCTACGTCACCATGCCCAATGTAAATGTAGTGGAGGAGATGACCAACATGATCTCAGCGTCACGTTCCTATCAAATCAATGTGGATGTAATGAACACGGCGAAGAGTCTTTTGCTCAAGACTCTTTCCTTGGGCCAGTGATCTCGTTGCACAACTAGGGAGTTTTCATGGCTATATCCGTCGAAGACGCGCAAGCCCTCGCCCGCCCGCGCGCGGTTAAGAGCGCCGCGGGTAAGACCAACACCACGCAGGACATGGGGGATCGCTTCCTCACCTTGCTGGTGACGCAGATGCGTAATCAGGACCCGCTCAATCCGCTTCAAAACGCGGAAGTGACTTCCCAGTTAGCCCAGATCAGCACGGTAACCGGCGTCGACAAACTCAACACCACGATCGAGAACATGAGCAAGGCCATGGCTGGTACCCAGAGCCTGCAGGCGAGCGCGCTAGTGGGGCATGGAGTGCTGGCGCCGGGCGGTACCTTGGATCTTACGGCCGCTGGTTCCGTCGGGGGAATTGATCTAAAGGAACCGGCGGAAGTGGTCAATGTGAAGATTTTCGACTCGAAAGGGCTCGCGGTGGCAACGCTCGCCTTGAATGCGAAACCAGAAGGAGTATCCGGGTTCACCTGGGACGGTAAGGACAAGGACGGCATCCGAGCGCCCGATGGGGTGTACACCTTTGAAGTTGAGGCGACCAGCAACGGCGGCAAGGTGGAGGCCGCGCGGCTTGCTCATACGATGGTTCGAAGCGTTACCTTGGGTGGCAGCGAGATCGTGGTGAACACCAAGACTTTAGGCTCACTCCTCTTGAGCGACGTCAAGCAAATTTTCTGATATCACGCCTTTTTAACGGGAGAGCATTGTGAGTTTTCAGCAAGCACTAAGCGGATTGAATACGGCCTCTAAGAATCTAGAAGTGATCGGCAATAACGTCGCAAACGCCAGCGTCGTCGGCTTCAAGACTCAGTCGGCCCAGTTCGCCGACGTATTCGCAAACTCCCTATCCGGAGCCGGCGCCGGCGAGATAGGGATAGGTGCCAAGATTTCCTCGGTCGCCCAGATCTTTACCCAGGGCGCCATCTCCGCCACGGAAAATCCCTTGGATGTGGCGGTCAACGGCAAGGGTTTTTTTCGTCTCGATGACAACGGCGCGGCGACCTATTCGAGGAACGGGCAGTTCCAATTCGATAAGGACGGGTACATCGTCAACGACCAGAAGTCGCGGGTAACGGGTTATGGAGCTGATGCCAACGGCAACATTCAGCCCTCCGTGCCGATTCCGATTCAAATCTCCTTCGCGGACTCGCCCCCCGCGATTACCACGGATTTTGACTTGGGAATGAACTTGGATTCCAACGAAACCGTTCCGGCCGTGGCGGTCTTCGACCCCACCGACCCGGATTCTTATAATCAGACCACCTCGGCGACTGTCTACGACTCCTTGGGCAATTCGCATATCTTCTCCATGTACTTCGTCAAGACCGCGACTCCCTTGCAGTGGCAGATGTACGCCACCGCCGATGGCGGCGCCGCCAGCGCGGTCAATCTTGGAGGCGGTGCCGGGGTGGGTAGCACCTTTAACTTTACCAACACCGGTGCGCTCACCGGATTTACGCCCTTGACCGCCGCGCTCACGATCACCTCCGGGGCGGTGACACCCTTGTCCTTTAATTTTGACATCGGGGGTAGCACCCAATATGGCTCTCCCTTCAGCGTAAACACGCTGACACAGGATGGCTTCGGATCCGGCCGTTTGGCTGGATTTAACATTAACGACGACGGCATCATTTTGGGCAGGTATACCAATGCCCGGACGCGAAATCTTGGGCAGTTCGTACTCGCCGATTTCCGTAATCCACAGGGATTGAAACCCCTGGGTGGCAATCAATGGGAAGAAACCCCGGAGTCCGGACTTCCGCTTGTAGGGACACCTTCGAGCGGCGCCTTGGGATTGCTGCAATCGAGCGCAGTGGAGGATTCCACCGTGGATCTTACCGGTGAGTTGGTGGATATGATCACGGCCCAGCGCGTCTACCAAGCTAACGCGCAGACCATCAAGACCCAGGATCAAGTGCTGCAGACTTTGGTTAATCTTCGCTAGGAACATGGCTAGCTACGCATTCGTGAACTGAGGAAGAATGGACCGCCTTATCTACGTCGCCATGAACGGCGCCAAAAACACCATGGACAAGCAGGCCACGGTGTCGCACAACCTCGCCAACGCGTCCACCACCGGGTTCAAGGCGCAGCTTGATGCCTTTCGTGCCCTTCCCGTCCAAGGCCCCGGTGCGAACACGCGGACTTTCGTTATGAATACCGAGGTCGGCACCGACCACGGCTTTGGGGCGATCCAATCCACGGGTAGAGCTTTAGACGTGGCGGTGAATGGCAAGGGCTGGCTCGCCGTGCAGGGCCGCGATGGGAAGGAAGGCTATACGCGAGACGGAAACCTTCAGATCAATCCCAATGGGGTCCTGCAAACCCGAGATGGATTGAATCTCGCCGGCGAGGCGGGGCCGCTCACCATTCCACCCAACAGCGAAGTGACCATCGCCCCCGACGGCACCGTATCCGTGGTGCCTCAAGACGGCACACCCAACGCGGTCAACATCCTTGGACGTCTCAAACTCGTCAATCCTCCAGAAAAAGAACTCGTTCGTGGCGGAGACGGACTGTTTCGCCAGCGCGACGGCCAGCCGGCGGTGCCGGATGCCAACGTGCTGCTCTCTCCCGCTTCTCTAGAAGGCAGCAATGTGAGCGCAGTGGAGTCCTTGGTCAGCATGATCACGCACACACGCCACTTCGAAACGCAGATGAAGTTGATTCAAACCGCTGAGAACATGTCCCGCAACATGGGACAGATTATCAGCATGTCTAGCTAAAAAACGGAGATACGCTTTGATTCGCTCTCTTTGGATTGCCAAGACGGGTTTGGAGGCACAGCAGACCAACATCGATGTGATCTCCAACAACCTGGCCAACGTATCGACCAATGCCTTTAAGCGGCAGCGTCCGCTGTTCGAGGATTTGCTCTATCAAATCATTCGCCAGCCCGGTGCTCAGTCTTCGCAACAAACGCAGGTGCCCACTGGATTGCAGATCGGTACGGGCGTGCATGCCGTGGCGACGACCCGGATCCTGACGCAAGGCAATCTACAACAGACCAACAATAATCTCGATCTCGCCATCGAGGGTAACGGGTTTTTTCAGATCCTCATGCCCGATGGCACCAATGCGTACTCACGCGATGGCGCCTTCCAGCAAGATAACCAAGGGCAGATCGTTACAGCCGGCGGCAATCCGCTGCAACCCGCCATCACGATTCCCGCTAACTCGCTTAGCATTACCATCGGCGAGGACGGAACGGTGACGGCCTTGGTATCCGGGACGGCCACGCCCGTCGCCCTGGGTACGATTCAACTGTCGAATTTCGTCAATCCCGCCGGATTGCAAGCGCGTGGCGACAATTTGTATATCGAAACCGCCTCTTCCGGCCCGCCGGCGGTGGACAATCCCAACAGCAACGGCATGGGCAAGCTAAGACAAGGGTTTTCGGAAACCTCCAACGTAAATATCACGGAGGAGTTAGTGAATCTTATCACCGCCCAGCGGGCTTTCGAGATCAATTCCAGGGCCATACAAAGCTCCGACCAGATGCTGCAGAAATTGACCCAGATCTGATGATGACTAGGAAACTTAATGTGATCGCCTTGGGCGCCATCTTGTTGGGTGGATGCTCCCTAATGACACCGAAGACCACGGTGCACCAACCCATGACGGCGCGGCCTGTCAAGGCCTTGGAAGACGAGCGCAGCAACGGCGCCATCTATCAAACGGATTCTTCTCGGCCCATGATGTTCGATGACCGCCGTGCGCGTTTCGTGGGCGACACGCTGACCGTGCTCATCGAGGAGAAGACATCCGCCAGTAAGAATTCGAGCAGTTCGGCCAACAAGACCGGGACCACCGCTTTGGACATTCCGGTAATTTCCAACGTACCACTGACCAACTTGCAAGGCGCGAGCATCGAAGCTTCGTCGGCCACCAAGTTTGAAGGCAAGGGCGACGCAGCCACCAACAACCTGTTCTCCGGAAACCTCACCGTGACAGTGATCGAAGTGCTTCCCAACAGCAACATGATCGTTTCGGGCGAGAAGCAGGTCACGATCAATCATGGTACGGAGTTCATCCTGTTCTCGGGCATCGTGAACCCGCTTCACATCAACTCGGGCAACGCGGTGTCCTCCACCAAGGTGGCCGATGCGCGCATCGAGTATCTGGGTACGGGGTACATAGATGAAACGCAAAACATGGGCTGGCTCGCGCGGTTCTTTATGACCGTGTGGCCCTTCTGAGCATTTGGCATAGGCCCGTCAATTATTCTTCTCAATAAAAATATGAAAACCATTCTCAAGCTTCTGCGGGGGTGCTTGCTCTGTGTGCTAATCGGGCACGGAACCTTGTTCGCACAGCAACGCATCAAGGATTTGACTGGCGTACAAGGTGTGCGGCAGAACCAACTGCTGGGTTACGGAATTATCGTGGGCTTGGATGGTACCGGCGACCAGACCACGCAGACGCCCTTCACTACACAAGCCATGGCCAGCATGTTGGCGCAACTGGGCGTGCAGCTGCCGCCTGGCCAAGCTTTGCAACTTAAGAACGTGGCCGCCGTGATCGTGACGTCCAACTTGCCTCCCTTTGCCTCTTCCGGGCAGCAGATCGATGTCACAGTGTCCTCCATCGGTAATGCGAAGAGCTTGCGCGGAGGCGCGCTGCTGATGACGCCGCTCAAAGGCGCGGATGGACGCATTTACGCTGTTGCCCAAGGCAATGTTCTCATCGCTGGCGCGGGGGGCGGAGCCGCGGGCTCCAGCGTGCAGATCAATACTTTGAACGCAGGACGTATCCCTAGCGGGGCTACCGTGGAGCGATCGGTTCCCACGGCCGTGGGCCAGGGTGAATTCTTGATGCTGGAGATGCACAGCCCGGATTTCACCACCGCTAGCCGCGTCGCCCAGGTGATCAACAAGAATTTTGGGGGCCTCGTCGCCAGCGCTCTCTATGCGCGCGAGATCCGTGTGCG
>JBKKAO010000521.1:0-10167 GCA_046714645.1 Burkholderiales bacterium
GGCTTTCACCGAGCGATCTTGAGAGCCGGTGTAAGGGGCCTAGAGGCGGCGCTCGATCCTAGATTCCGCGGTTAGCATCGGGAAATTCCATCGATCATTCGTCAGGCTCACGACTCACTGCGAACGGTGTTCTTGCCTACCAACCGCTGAATCTAGCTTGATGGGTTGCGCTGTTCGCTACCCAGGAGTGCTCATACTGCTACTTACTATCGCACCACTGCGCACCTGCTCCAAGGCCCCTTCCAAATCCGCGATCAAGTCGCCGGGATCTTCCAACCCTACCGAAACCCGGATGAGCCCATCGCTCACGCCGAATTTCTCCCGCGTGGCATAGTCCACCCCCGAGTGCGTGGTGGAGGCGGGGTGGCAAATCAAGGACTCCGAGCCACCCAGGCTCACAGCCAGCGTAAAGATACCTAGGGAGTTGAGCACTTTGAACGCTTCGGCCTGCCCGCCTTTCACGGTGAAGGAGAAGGTGGACCCGCCGCCCGTGCAGGTCTTGCGGTAGACCCGCTGGTAGTCCCCATCCTCGATGAAGGCCGGGTGGTACACGCGCTCCACCTTGGGGTGAGCGGCGAGCCAGCGCGCCACTTTGAGGGCGCTGTCGGTGGCGCGTTGCATGCGCAGGTGCAGGGTTTCCAGTGAGCGCCCGAGCATCCAACTGGAATGGGGATCGAGTTGCATGCCGAAGGCGCTGCGAATCTTGCGAATGGGCGCGAGGTGTTTTTCGCCACCGATGACGCCGCCCGCCACCAGATCGCTATGGCCGCCCACGTACTTGGTCAGCGAGTAGACCACCAGATCCACACCGTGCCGCAGGGGTTTCTGGTAGACGGGACCTAGCATGGTGTTGTCAGTCACGATCAAGGGCCGGGACCCTTGCCGCGCGGCGATCTCATCGGCGGCGGTCGCGACCAAATCGAAGTCCACCAAACCGCAAGTGGGATTGGCGGGAGATTCGACGTAGAGGATCGGTACTTTCTTTCCCGCGGAGCGGGCGATGGCGTCCTTGAAGGCGGCGGGATTGAGACCATCCATGATCCCCACGGCGCCGATGCCGAAGGGTGCCAGCGTGCCATTAAGCAAGCTGTCGGTCCCGCCGTAAAGGGGTTGGCTGTGCAAGACCACGTCACCGGGCCGGACGAAAGCCAACAAGCTTGCCGTAATGGCTGCCATCCCGCTGGCGAACATCGCGGCCGACTCGCCGCCTTCGAGCACCGCCAGCCGCTCCTCCACGATCTGAAGATTGGGATGATTGAAACGCGAGTAGACCAAGCCCGCGCCGCCCCCGCCGGGAGGCTTGCGGCGTCCCGAAGCGTAGTCGAAGAAATCCTTTCCATCTTCGGCGGATTTGAAGGCGAAGGTCGAGGTGAGGAACACCGGCGGTTTGACCGATCCCTCTGAAAGGAAGGGATCGTAGCCATAGCTCGTCATGAGGGTTTCGGGGCTAAGGGTTCTGTTGCCGAGGACCGTACTACGCATGGAGCGTTTCATGGGGGATCTCCTTCGATGGGCGGGTAGTGGTAGTGCAAGGCCATTAACGGTGGTCGCTCGGGTTTTGTTAGCGGATCAACCCAATCTCTTTGAAGTAGCGAACCACACCCGGATGCAAGATACCCTCGCGAGGCATGGTTGCAACGGTATTGGCCGCGGTGGTCTCCTGGGCCGCCGCAAAGCGCCGGGTAAGCGCGGAGTGTCCGCGGTGCAGGGCGCGAGCGAAGCGGTAGGCAAACTCATCCGGTAAGCCTGGCCTCGCGAGGATCAGACTCCAAGTCCCGACGGTGGCGATTGCGCGATCCTGGCCGGGGTAGGAATTAGCGGGCACGGTCATGGATTTCAGGAATGGCTGCTTGGCCTGGATGCGCGAGATGTCATCCGCTTCAAGGCCGATGAAGCGAGCACCCTTGGGGCCGCGCGCGACCGTATCGAATCCCGGCCATCCCAGTCCGCCACCCCAAAGCGCCGCGGCCTCCTGGTTCAACACCATGGGCGGACCGTCCTTCGCGCTCTCCAGCAGTACCGCATCGAAGTCCTTGCGCATGTCCAGACCCAGCCCGTCGAGGACGTAGCGCGCCAGCACCACCAGCCCAGAGCCCGCCGCACCGAAGACCACACGATGTCCCTTGAGGTCCTGGATGGTTCGATAGGTCGAATCCGCCAGGACCACAAACATGCCCGGACTGGGAAACATGGCGGAGACGACCGGCAGGCTCGCGGGCAAACGCCCGGCGCCCGTGAGCACTTCGTGCGCGACGGTACCTTCCACCAGGGCAAGATCGAGCTGACCCGCCTCGAGCAGAGGAACATTCTCAGCGCTTCCCTTGGTCGCCCGTAGTTCGATCTTCAGCAACGGATCGCTTTCGTTGATCGCATGCGCCAGCGCTTGTCCATAGGCCGCGAAACTGCCCCCCGGCGTCGCAGTGCCAAGGACGAGCGTCAACGCGTCCTCGCCGTTCGATGCGGGGCTGATCGACAATAGTGCGATTGCAAGAAGCGAAGTTCGCAGATGCCGCATGGTGCAAAGAACTACTGAGAGGCTGTTTATCGCAAAGATCTAAGTTTACCGAAAGACGGTGTCGTTAAGTCGCACGCCACATGCAATGCGATAGCCGTGTCTTGCAAAAGGCCCGGCCAAGTGGACGTGCCAAGCGTTCTTCTTGGCACAACACCATGCACCAGCACTCCGGCATCGGCTACATGACCCGCAGCTGCAAGATGAGGGGCGGCATTTGAAGCTCGCCGCGCGCGGCGTACCAGGCAACGTTGGGGGCGATATGCCGAGAAGGATTCGTCGAATTTCGCGGTGTACGCGCACTATTTAATGGCAACGATACCCTCCTTGAGAGGCAAAGTGCGCAGGTTGGCAATACGACCCCGTGCCCATCAGCGAATCATCGCATGGGCGAAGTCATGGTGCACCGGGCAAGCGCTATGGCGTGCGGGGCCCGGTGCGCGGCCAAACCGAAGCCAGCGCGACTTAGGGTCCTGAGCTAAGTGCCTGCATCATGGCGGATTGAACCGTGTGGGTGGTGAGGGATTTGATCCGAGCCGAGACGCTGGTATGCGGCAAGATCGTATGGCGGTAGCGCAGCTTGGCGCCACAGTCGGGACAGCGAAGCGGCTGCAGCTTAGGGAGTTCGATCGCAGCCGGGGGTTTCAGGTTGAATCCCTGGGCGAGCTCGATGCGCGCCTTGATCTCCTCGAAGGGCATCTTGAAGTTAGGCGACAGAAGGAAGATCCGCGTCAACTGACCGTTGTTTCTTACTTAGTGGACGACCTCCGGTGGCGGTGGCCGCGGCGCTCAACGGCCCCCAGGCGCACCGAGCTAACGTCAAGACGCAGAAGGCCACCGATGGCTTGGATTCGTTCCCAGTCGAGTATCGAGAGTACCTGCACCGGACAGCCCGCCCAATGGGCGACCTTGCGACAAGAGCGCTCGAAGTTGCTCTGTGGCGAACGGGGGCGCGCGGCGGACCTCCGGAAATCAAAATCTATCCGCTGCATATGTTCTGGACGCGGCAATTAGTCGGAGGCGAGATTATTCCGGAATCGAACTGGAGGCAAGTTCGGTCGGGCATCGTGACGATCGGGTTGCCAGACGCGTCGTTCTTCGACCTCGACGACTCGGTTGCGCCCTATATCTCGCTATTGCTTGACGAAGCCACACCACAGCCATTGGGGCCTTCCTTTGAATGGGAGTGATTGTCTCAGTGTAGGCCCGCTTCGAGGCGCCGATGGCTTGGGATTCCAGCACGATGAGCAATTGCTTGCGTCCCGTGACGGGTGTGCTTTGGCAGGCGGCGAGTAATGTTGCAAACACCACATAGATGGCGAGCCGGGAGACATTCATCGTGATGACCTTAGAGGCTATCGAGAAAGGTGAATGGATTTGCGTTTCTTGGCGCGGGGTGGTTCAGGCGCGGGCGAGAGCGGTGTGAGGCTTTGCTTGAGGCAGCGCAACACGAAACTCGATTTGGAATGCCGGATGCCTGGTATGCGATAGAGCCTCTCGCGCAGCAGCCTTTCGTAGTCGCGGGTGTCCCGCACCGCGATGCGGATGTGATAGTCGTAGTCGCCGGAAATCAAGTACGCCTCCAAAACCTCGGGGATGTCTTCCAGCGCCTTGCCGAAGGCCTGCAAGGTTTCATCGTTGTGGCTCTCCAAGGTAACCTGGACGATCACCGTTTCGGTAAACCCGATGGCCGCCGGATCGATGCGAACGGTATAGCCGAGGATCACGCCTTCGCTTTCCATTTTCTTGATGCGCGCCCAGCACGGCGTGGTGGATAGCCCCACCCGGGTGCTGATATCTTGCAGGCTGGCGCGGGCGTCTTGCTGCAGAACGCTCAGGATGGCGAAATCGAATTTATCGAGATTCATTCTGAAAGAAGACGAAAAACAGAACGAACATTCTAATACGACCGCATCAAACTAGAAAATTTAGAAGCCTTTTTTGGGTGCGAACGAGTACGATTCTGCTCCATGGACGACGGCGTTTACTTCTCTTCCCCTGCGTGGCCTGCCCAAGAGGCAGGGATATCCATCCCCAAAACGGGTGCCCATGCGCTCATCGAAGCGTTGCTGGAAGCGTGCGTCGACACGATATTCGGATACCCCGGCGGTGCCGTGCTGCCCATCTATGACGCTCTCTACGCCGAGCGCCGCTTGCGTCACATTCTGGTGCGCCACGAGCAGGGCGCGGTTCACGCCGCCGAAGGCTATGCACGCTCGACGGGCAAGCCCGGGGTGGTGCTGGTGACCTCCGGCCCGGGTATGAGCAACACCACCACGGGGCTGCTGGACGCCTTGTGCGATTCCATCCCTATCGTTTGCATCAGCGGTCAAGTACCTTCCAAGTTGATCGGCACGGATGCCTTCCAAGAGTGCGATGCGCTGGGTATCTCACGGCCGGTTACGAAATGGAACGCGCAAATCGCAAGTCCCCAGGACATTCACACGGTAGTGCAACGGGCCTTCAAAGTGGCTACCGAGGGCCGGCCCGGCCCGGTGTTGGTCGACTTTCCCAAGGATATTCAGATAGCCGCCGTGACGGATGCGCCGTCCCAACTCAATGTCGAATCGCTCCGTGCCGCGCGCACCCAGCGTCCCAAGGATCTGCCGCGCGGCAGCTTGCGCCGGGCCGCGGAATTAATCCGCGCGGCTACACGCCCGGTGTTCTACGGCGGCGGAGGCTTGATCAACTCCGGCCCGGCGGCTTGCGAAGCTTTCGCCCGCCTCGTACGCGAGAGTGGCGCGCCCTGCACCTTGACCTTGATGGGCCTGGGTGCTTTTCCCGCGTCCGATCCGCTGTTCATCGGTATGCTGGGCATGCACGGTACCTTGGAAGCGAATTTGGCCATGCATCACGCCGATTTAGTCGTTTGCGCCGGTGCCCGGTTCGACGACCGGGTGACGGCCAAGCTTTCCGATTTCTGTCCCAATGCCAAGAAGATCCACATCGATATCGACCCCACTTCCATCAACAAGGTCGTGCAAGTAGAGGTGCCCCTGGTGGGCGATTGCGCTGAGTTGCTTCAAGCCTTGAACGAGGAGGTAGTCACGCTCCCCACACAGGCCGGGCAGTTGAGCGAATGGTGGAAGACCATCGCTGGCTGGCAGGCGCAGGAGTGCTTGCGATTCGAAGCGCGCGAGGATTGCATCTTGCCGCAACACCTCATGACCTCGTTACGCGAGCAGTTGGCGCTACGCGATGTCGTCGTGGCAACCGATGTGGGCCAGCACCAGATGTGGGCGGCACAATATCTAAAATTCGAACAACCGCGGCGCTGGTTGACCTCCGGGGGTGCCGGCACCATGGGCTACGGATTGCCCGCGGCCATCGGCGCGCAGATCGCGCACCCGGAAAAACTGGTACTGTGCGTGAGCGGAGATGCTTCCGTACTGATGAATATTCAAGAACTTTCCACGGCCGTGCAACACCGCGCGCCCGTCAAAGTGATCCTCTGCAATAACGGTTATATGGGCATGGTGCGGCAGTGGCAGGAATTGATTCACGGAGGACGTTACAGCCACAGCTATACCGAGGCCTTGCCGGATTTCGTCGCGGTCGCCAAGGGATTCGGCTGGCGTGCCAGCCGGGTGTCGCACCCAAGAGAACTCGATGATGAACTCCGGCAATGTCTTGCCGCCCCTGGTCCTTACTTTCTGGATGTGGTGGTGCAGGCGCAGGAGAACTGCTTTCCCATGATTCCCGCCGGTTGCGGGCACAACCAGATCATGCTCTCCGCGAATAACTTTTATCGCTCGAACCCAACGTCTTGATCGATAACCACGGATAATATGATGACTTTCGCCCCCACCCAGGGTGCGAAGTTAGGGCCTGTCACGAGCCCTCAGTACGGCGCAGCCTCACCCAGGTCACGCGCCGGTCAGTCGAATTTTATAGGAGCAAGACATGCAAGCAGCAGCATTGAGACACGTGACGTTAGATGATAAGTACGTCGCGCAAAGCGGCCGCATCTATTTGAGCGGTATTCAGGCGCTGGTACGCCTTCCCTTGATTCAACGGTTGCGCGATGTGGCGGCCGGTCTCAACACCGGGGGCTTCATCTCCGGTTATCGCGGTTCCCCGCTCGGCGGCTTGGACGAGGCCTTGTGGAAGGCGGCCAAGCATCTTGAAGCGAATCACATCCAATTCGTTCCGGGCGTGAATGAAGAGCTTGCCGCCACCGCCGTGTGGGGTTCGCAGCAAGTGCATCTCATCGGCGAGTCCGATTACGACGGCGTGTTTGCCCTGTGGTACGGCAAGGGTCCCGGCGTGGATCGCTGCGGTGATGTGTTTAAACACATGAACTTCTCCGGTACCTCCCGGCACGGCGGCGTGCTGCTCATCGCGGGCGATGACCACGGCGCTTATTCCTCCACATTGCCGCATCAGAGCGATCACCTTTTCGCCGCCTCGATGATTCCCGTGCTCTATCCTTGCAACGTGCAGGACTACATCGAGCTCGGTCTGCACGGTTGGGCCATGTCACGTTTCTCCGGTTGTGCCGTGGGATTCAAGGCGCTGGCCGACACGGTGGAGTCTACCGCGTCCATCGAAGCCGATCCCTTCGCGGTGAAAATCGTGTTGCCCGAGGACGCGCGCGTTCCTGAAGGCGGGCTCAATTGCCGTTTGTCCACGGACACGCTGGGCGTGCACGCGCTCAAGCAAGAAGCGCTGATGCAGGATTACAAAATCTACGCCGCTATCGCCTATGCGCGAGCGAACAAGCTGAACCGAATCACGATCGATTCGCCGAAAGCGAGGCTGGGCATCATCGCCTCGGGTAAATCCTATATGGATGTCCTGGAGGCGCTGGAGGAACTGGGTATCACCGAACGCAAAGCTGCCGAGACCGGTATTCGATTGTTCAAGGTGTCCATGCCCTGGCCGCTGGAACCCGAGGGCGTGCGTGAATTCTCGCGCGGACTTGAAGAGATTCTCGTGGTGGAAGAAAAGCGCCAAGTGGTGGAGTACCAACTCAAGGAGCATCTGTACAACTGGCATCCCGACGTGCGCCCGCGCGTGATCGGCAAGTTCGGCGAAAGCGGGGAATGGGCCGGCTCGCGCGGTGATTGGTTGCTACCGGCGAAGGGCGATTTCTCCATCGCGCAGATCGCCCGCGTGATCGCGGGACGCATCGCGCGCTTCCACTCCAGCGATCTCATCAAGGCCAAACTAACCTTCCTCGAAGCGAAAGAAGCGGTGCTGAAGAAAGCGGTGGACACACCGCCTCGTCCCGCCTATTACTGCTCGGGCTGCCCTCACAATCGTTCCACCAAGGTGCCCGAACGCAGCCTCGCGCTGGCGGGTATCGGCTGCCATGTGATGGCCACCGCCATCTATCCCGAGCACAACAGGACCACCACGCAGATGGGCGGGGAGGGCGCCACTTGGATCGGTCAGGCGGCCTTCTCCAAGCGGCCCCACGTATTCGCTAATCTCGGTGACGGGACTTACTTCCACTCGGGTTACCTAGCCATTCGCGCCGCGCTCGCCGCCAACGTCAATATCACGTACAAGATTCTCTACAACGATGCGGTGGCCATGACAGGGGGCCAACCGGTGGACGGCACCGTGTCGGTGCCGATGATCGCGCAACAGATGGCATCCGAAGGGGTCAAGCGCATCGCGCTGGTCACGGAAGATCTGGAGCGCTACCGGGATCGCTCGCAGTTGCCGGGGTCTGTTACCCTTCACGATCGCAAGGACCTCGATGCGGTCCAGCGCGAATTGCGCGAGGTGAAAGGCTTGTCCGTGCTGATCTACGATCAAACCTGCGCGGCGGAGAAGCGGCGCCGGCGCAAGAAGGGCGAATTCCCGCAAGCCAAGTCCAGAGTGTTCATCAACGACGCCGTGTGCGAAGGTTGCGGCGACTGCGGCGTGCAGTCGAACTGCACTTCGATCCTGCCGCTAGAAACGGAATATGGCCGCAAGCGCATGATCGATCAATCCTCCTGCAATCAGGACATGAGCTGTGTAGAGGGATTTTGTCCGAGCTTCGTGACACTGGAAGGCGCCAAGGTCAAGAAATCGAACCGGGGCGCCGCGGTCATGGAGCTGGGTCCCTTGCCGGATCCGCTCTTGCCATCATTACAAGAGTCGAACTACAACATCCTGATCACGGGAATCGGGGGCACGGGGGTGATCACCATCGGCGCCCTCCTCGGTATGGCGGGGCATCTGGAAGGTAAGGGCGTGTCGGTGTTGGACATGACCGGCATGTCGCAGAAGAACGGCGCGGTGACCTCGCACGTGCGCATCGCGGCTCAGCCGGACGGTATTCATGCGCAGCGCATCGCCACCGGTGAGGCGGACTTGATTCTCGGCTGCGATATGTTGACCGCCGGGGCTCAGGATGCCATCTCCAAGACTCGCCCCGGTCGAACCGTGGCGGTGATCAACGCGCACGAACAACCGCCTGGCCCGTTCACGCGCAATCCCGATTGGCAATTTCCCGCGCAGCAGATTCGTGTCTTGATCGATGAAGCGGTCGGTGGCCGTTCGCACTTCGTCGATGCGACGCGACTTGCCACCGCATTGTTAGGCGATTCCATCGCCGCTAACCTGTTCATGCTGGGTTACGCTTTTCAGAAGGGGCTCATTCCGCTTAGCGCGACCGCGTTATATCGCGCCATCGAATTGAATGCGGTGGCCGTGGAGGCCAACAAGCGGGCATTCCTGTGGGGGCGGCGCGCGGCTATCGATGCGGAGTCCGTGGAGCGCGTGGTCGCGCCCGCGCACCCAGTGGTCGTGCAAATGCCTGAGAGCCTTGACGCACTCCTGCGCAAGCGAGTTGCCTTCCTGAGGGAATATCAAAACGCACCCTACGCGCGCCGTTACGAAACCTTCGTCGAAGAGGTCAAGCAGGCGGAGGCGCGGATTGGCGGGCGCGATGCGTTGGCCAAGACCGTAGCCCAATATCTGTTCAAGCTCATGGCCTACAAGGACGAATACGAAGTGGCTCGCCTGTACACCGATGGTGCGTTCGAGGAGAAGCTCAAGGCCACCTTCGAAGACGGCTATGTGATGAAGTTCAACCTCGCACCACCCTTGTTAGCCAAGCGCGACGCCCAAGGCCGGCTTGTGAAGGCGCAATACGGTTCCTGGATGAAAGGAGCCTTCAAGCTGCTCGCGAAGTTGAAGTTCTTGAGAGGGACGCCGCTGGATATCTTTGGCAAGACACAAGAGCGGCGCATGGAAAGAGAACTTATAGCTGAGTATCAAACATCCATTCGCGCGGTGTTGGAAAAACTTACGCCGGAGAACTTGCCTCGGGCCATCGTACTTGCGAGCTTGCCCGAGCAGATTCGAGGCTTCGGTCATGTGAAGCAAGCCCACGTTGATAAAGTTCGGCCACGATGGCGGGCGTTGGAGGCGGAGTTGACAGGCGGCGCGCCGGGCGAAACAAGAAAGGCGGCGTGAGGCGGCTATGCAAATGCTAGGCATCGCGCAAGAGTCAGCGCGTCCGGAAGGCGCAAGCGTGTTCTGGCTCCGTGAGGTGGCCGCATTGCCAAATGAAGAGCGGTCGATTGCGAGCTGGGAGATAAAACGTGATGGCACTCGGCGCGGGCTGGTGGAAATTATCGGAGACTAATCATGATCGCTAACGATCGAGAACTCAAAGTTACCCTTGAACGCATTGCAACCTTCCAGGCGCAAGT
>JBKKAO010000522.1:0-9945 GCA_046714645.1 Burkholderiales bacterium
TTCCTTCCAAGCTGGAGACCGAACCGGAATTACTTGCGCATCACTATACGGAGGCCGGGAACATCGCGGTGGCGATCCCCTTTTGGCAGAAGGCGGGGCAACTGGCCCAGCAGCGAGTCGCGTTGCAGGAAGCGATCGGGCATTACCAGCGTGGGCTGGAGTTGGCCTCAAGGCTGCCTCCTTCCACCGAGCGCGATGCCAGTGAGTTGGGGCTCCGGGCGCTGCTCGGGATGGCATGGGTGCACTTGCACGGCTATACCCATCCGCAGGTTGCAGCGCAACTGGAACCGGCGTGGCGCCTGGACCAGTCGCCCGATCAGGGCGACTACTCGGTTCGGATCCTGTGGGGGCTATGGGTATACCGCCTGGCCGGCGGCGACATCCAGGAGTCGCTGGTGTGGGCCAACCGCCTGTTGGCCAGGGCGGAGGAGACCGGCAACGAGACCATGCGCATCGTCGGCCACTGGACTGCCTGCAACTCCTATTTCTTTCTGGGCGAGCTTTTGAAGTGTGTGGATCACGCCAACGCGCTACTGGGCCAATACGACGCCGTGCGCCACGCGCACATCGCGGATCTCGTCAACCATGATCCGAAGACCATCGCTCTCATGTATCGCGCTGGAGCTGAATGGATGCTGGGCTATCCCAAGCAGGCGGCCGCCACAGCAGAGATGGGAATCTTGCACACAGAGGAGCGCAAGCATTCATTCGACAGGTGCTGGGCGCGCCATTTCGGGACAAGGTTCGTCTATGGTCCCAATGGGGATTTTCAGCGCGCGGCTACGCTGATCGCGCAAGTGGAGAGCTATGCGACGGAGCAGCGGTTGCTTTTCTTTCGCGACGTTGTAGCGCCAATGGAGCGTGCCCTGTGCCTCGCTTGGGCCGGTGGCGGTGCCGAGGCGCTCGCTGCGTGCGCGAGCGCGCTGGAGAAGTGGTCAAAGGCTGGGCTCGGGGTCGCAGTGCCTTACTTTAAGGCTGCATTTGCCGAATGTGCCGTGCAATGCAATAGGCAAGACGACGCTGTATCCATGTTGGACGAGGAACTGGCGCAAATCGAACGGCCGCAGGGACATCAGCGCCAGGCCCTCGCGGAAGTACTGCGCGTAAAGGCCTTGGCCTTGCAGGCGCAAGGCCGCACAGGCGCAGCCGAAGCGCTATTCAAAACGGCCCTGACCACAGCCCGGCAGCAGAGCGCGAAATCCTGGGAGTTGCGCGCCGCCACCAGTTTTGCCCGGCTGCTGAAGGATCAAGGGAGGGCGGCGGAAGCCTTGGATATTCTGGAACCTATCTACCGTTGGTTTACCGAAGGCCACGACACCAAGGACCTGCGCGAGGCCGCTGCGCTGCTCGCTGAACTGGGCGCGGATTCCGCGGTCCACCCCCGGTAGGCGATACGTGCGCAGGGTAGGAAGTAACGTAACGTTTCTGGGTCCGTTCACCATCGCTTGGGCAGAGGCCGGTAGATCACCATACGGTCGCTCTCGGTCCCGATGTAGCCGCCCTCGCGCAGATCGGTGAGGATGCGCGAAACCACTTCTCTCGACGCGCCGATGCGCTTGGCAAGCTCCTGCTGCGTCATGCGTTCGGCAACCACCAGCGTGCCATTCTCTTCAGCGGCGTTGTCGAGGAGCAGCCGGGCCACGCGGCCGTACACGTCGAGCAGCGCCAAACTGCCGATGGTGCGTGTGAGATTGCGGGCTCGGCGGATGAGCGTCACGATCAAGGCATAGGCCGCATCGGGATTGTCTGCGAGGAATTGTTTGAACTGATCGCGTTGGATCACGATCAGTTTGCACACTTCCGTGGTCATTACCGAGGCCGAACGCGGCTCCCCTTCCATGGCCATCTCGCCAAATAATTGCCGGGGTCCGAGCGTGTCGATGACGATTTCCTTGCCGTCGCTGTCCGAGAGGAACACCTTCAGGCGGCCGGACAGCACCACGTAGAGCTGATCGCTTCGATCACCCTCCTGAATGAGGAGCGCGTGCTTCGGATAGGTGCGAATGGTTCCAGTCGCGGTGAGGGCTTCGAGGTAGCGATCGTCGAAAAGAAAACCGGGCATGGTGAGCCATGATAGGCCCAGGGCGCGAGGCCGTGCAACCTACTATGATTGATCCCTCGCGATTACCGTTGAAGCCGGGCGGGCTCTTGAAAAAATGCCATGCGCTAGCGAATAAGGCCGGGCCGGCCGATGCCGGCCCGGTTGGAAATTACGCTTATCCAGCAAAGCGAAAAGCCGCTCCCGCGCCATCGCGTTACATAGGCGCGGACGGCTAAGTTCCGCGAGTTTCTTCCCTTGCCGTGGCATGGTGCTTATCCGCGGCGACAGATTCCCTCCCCGGAAACCCCGCCATCTCCTCCACCACCTTCAATATAGCCGCGGAGTCCCAGCGCGTGCCTTCCTGCGCCATCAGGGCGTTGAAAGCCTGCGCCGCGAGAGCGCCCGCGGGCAGTGCAGTCTTGGTCGCCTGGGCGTTCTCCAGCACGATGTGAATGTCCTTGTGATGCAAGGCTGCGGGCAATCCGGCGGCGAACTCGCGGTTCATCATGCGCATGCCGAAGACTTCCAGCATGCGGCTGCCGGCGAAACCTTTCATCAGCGCTTCCCAGATGGGCTTGAAATCCACGCCATTGGCGCGCGCGAAGACCATGGCCTCGGCGATGCCTTGGAGCATGACCACCAGGGTGAGCTGGTTGCAGGCCTTCGCCACTTGTCCGGCACCACTCTCGCCCATGTACACGATGGTTTTTCCCATGCATTGGTAGATGGGTTGCATCCTCTCGAAGGTGGGCGCATGGCCGCCCACCATGATGGAAAGGGTGCCGGCCTGCGCGCCCGTTTCGCCGCCCGAGACGGGGGAATCGAGCATCTCCATGCCGCGTGCGCGTAGCGCTTCGCAGATTCGCCGCGTGGTGGCCGGCGGGATGGTGCCGCAGTCGATGATCACTGTTCCAGGCTTGGCACCGGCGGCAATGCCCTCTTCGCCCAGTACGACTTGCTCGACGTCGTGACCGGTGGTGACCACCAGCACAACGGCATCGGCCTGCGCACCTACCTCTTTCGGCGAGGCGCAGCGTTTGGCGCCTTTGTTCACGAGGGGTCTTGTAGTTTCTTCGCGGCGCGCCCAGACGAATAGCTCGTGTCCGCCCTTCATGATGTTGGCCGCCATGGGTGCGCCCATGGAACCCAGCCCGATGAATCCAATCTTCATGACGCGCCCTCCACACCGGAGGCTCGTTCGATGATCTTGACGATGGCCGAGGAGTCTTCCTCGCCAAGACCACGCCCCACCAATGCATTGAGATGCTGGGCGACCAAGGCGGCCTGGGGCAGGCAGATATTCACCTTGGCGGCGGTATCCATCACGATGCGCAGATCCTTGCGATGCAATCTCGCTTTGAATCCCGGTTTGAAATCGCGATCGAGCATGCGCTTGCCGTGGATCTCCAGGACTTTGCTGTTAGCGAACCCGCCCAAGAGGGCTTCACGCACCTTCCCAGGATCCACACCGTTCTTGCGCGCCAAGGTCATGGCCTCGGCAACCGCCTCGATGGTGACCCCCGCGAGAATCTGATTACAACCCTTCGCCACTTGTCCCGCGCCGTTGGGGCCGATGTGCACGATGTTTTTACCCATCGCTTCGAAGAGCGGTTTCACGCGCGCGAAGACTTCGGGCTTGCCGCCCGCCATGATGGAAAGCGTTGCGCTGATGGCGCCAACGTCACCGCCGGATACGGGCGCATCGAGCATCTCCACACCCTTGGCCGCGAGCTTCGCGGCGATCTCCCGCGTTGCCACGGGCGAGATGGTGCTCATGTCTACCACCACGGACCCTTCCGCCGCGCCGTCGATGATTCCTTGCGGACCCAGTACGACTTGCTCCACGTCCGGCGTATCGGACACCATGATGATGATCACCTCGCTGCCACGCGCGGCCTCCGCGGGCGATGCACAGCCTTGCGCTCCCGCGATAGTTAGCGGCGTCATGGATTCCGCGCGCCGCGCGTAGACGCGTAGTTCGTTGCCCGCTTTGAGAAGATTAAGCGCCATGGGCCGGCCCATGACGCCCAGGCCTATGAACGCTACGTTAAGGCTCATCGTGTGCACTAAACCAAGCCCTTGAACCCGGCCAGCCGCTCACACCAAGCCGCCGTTGCCAGCAAGTGATTGGATTCGCCCGGGTTGCCGATGATCTGCAATCCGAGAGGTAGCCCGTGGGGACCCAACCCGGTCGGAATGGTGATGGCGGGCACGCCCAGCAAGGTCCACAGGGTGCATAGACTTGGATCGCCCGTTGTTTCCAAGGAAGGCGCTTCACCTGGAGCTGGCGCCGTGACGATAGCGTCGTGATCGTCTAATAAACCAGTGAAGGTCCGCTTCATAGCCAGGCGTTTCTCCAAGGCGGAGCGATACTCCGCCTCGCTGATGGCCTCGCCCTCGTCCAAGGCCTTGTTGAGGAATTCGCTGATGAGATCGCGGTATGCGGCGCGCACCTCGCGCGCAGCGCGCGCGGCTTCGAAGAGCATGATGCAGCGATGCACCCGGTGGGATTCGTTGAATATGGATGGCATCTCGAGGTCTTCCACCACGGCGCCGGCGGCGCGATAGGTTTCGATGTCATGCCGGAAACGCTCGCGCTGCGCCTCACTGGCGAGGTGCCACAGGTGAGTGCGATAGGCGATAAGCAGCGGAGGATTGTGCAGAGCGGTCACTTGTGGGCTGAGCGCCCACTTGGAATGGGCGATGCGGGCCGCGACGAAGGCAGCATCCTCCACGGTTCGGGCAATCACTCCGGGCTGATCCAAGGTTGGGCTAAAAGGCAAGATGCCCTCGGGCGACAGGACACCCTTGCCTGGCTTGTAACCCACGACGCCACAGAAAGCCGCAGGGCGAATCACCGATCCGTTGGTCTGCGTGGCGATGGCGGCGGCCACCATGCCGCAGGCAACCGCCGCCGCGGAACCGCTGGATGAACCGCCGGGAGTGTGTGTTGTGTTCCAAGGATTGCGCGTCTTCGCGGGCACCATGAAGGCGAATTCCGTGGTCACCGTCTTACCGAGAAAGAATCCGCCCGCGGCTTCCAGGCGGTCCACCACTTCGGCGTTGTGATCAGGAACGTAGCGCGCGTAGATCTTGGAGCCCATCCCCGTGGGCACACCGCGCGTGAGCAGGATGTCTTTCACGCCGATGGGGAGCCCGTGCAGCGGGCCCAGGAAACTCCCTGCTCTTCGCTTCGCGTCCAGTTTGCGCGCCGCCTCCAAGGCATGCTCGGCATCCATCCAAGCCCAGGCCTGGATCTCCGGTTCTTTCTCCTTGATGCGCGCGAGCAGCGCTTGTGTGTAAGCCTCGCTGCTCAGTTCGCCGATGGCGACGCGGCGCGCGACCTCCTTCAGGCCGAGGGCATGGAGAGCGAGCTTGGGTAGTGGGCTGGAAGCAAGGGCCATGGGAGCGTCACGCCGGGCGTTTCTTCACATCGGGATTGACCAGATTGGGCGGTGTTTCCCCGCGCAGCGCCGCTACGCAATTCTTGGCCGCCGTCATCGCCATGGCTTTCCGCGTGGGCTCCGAGCTGCTGGCGATATGAGGCGAGAGCACCACATTCTTTAACGACAGAAACTCAGGCAAAAATTGCGGTTCATTCTCGTAGACGTCCAATCCCGCCCCCCAGATTTGCTTGGTCTTCAATGCTCGAATGAGAGCGGCATCGTCCACGATGCCCCCGCGCGCCACATTGACCAGCACGCTAGTGGGTTTCATCATGGCCAATTGCGCGGCGCCGATGAAGTGATGAGTTTCCGGGTTGTAGGGCATGATCAAAAGCACCACATCGGCTTGGCGCAACAGGTCGTCTTTGCTCACGTAGGTGGCACCCACCGCACGTTCATCCCCGGCCGGGGCGCGACTGCGATTGTGGTAGATCACCTTCATGTCAAAACCACGGGCGCGCTGGGCGATGGCAAGCCCGATGCGCCCAAAGCCGAAGATCCCCAGCGTGGCCCCATGCACATCCATGCCTAGCATTTGCTTGAGGAAAGTGCCCTGCCACTCGCCGTTGCGTAGGTAGTGTTCGCCTTCGGTGATGCGGCGGCAGGTGGCGATGACCAAACCCATGGCGTAGTCGGCCACACTCTCCGTCAAGACACCTGGGGTATTGGTAACCATGACGCCGCGCCGGGTGCAGGCCGGGACGTCGATGTTGTTGTAGCCCACCGCCGCGTTGGAGAACACTTTAACGCTCGGGCATGCGTCCAACAGCGCGGCGTCCACCTTCTCGGCCGTGGTCAAGACGGTGCCGTCCATGCCCTGAAGCTTGGCGGCGAGTTCCTGGGACGAATAGCGCTGGTCTGCCTGGTTGGGCGTGACCTGGCAATGCTGATTCAAATACTCAAGCGTGTCGTCGAACACCTCGCGCGCGACGAAGACTTTGGGCTTCATTCTTGTTGGACTCCTCCTGGACGGGAAGTCTATTGAGATATGCGCTGGCGGGGAAGCTCTTTTTCAAAATTCCCGGGCCTCACGATCCGGCTAGTACCCTCCTGTTACACCACCAAATCAACGCGTTATAGGGTGCGGTAACCACCCTATGGTGAGCATGAACACGGCGAAGCCAATCACGTAGGCGAGCGCCACATGCCAGCCATGGCGCAACCATGCCCCCACCGCCCGCGCTTGCGGATAGATACCGGTGATCGCAACCCCTGCGGAGGACCCGAACCAGATCATGGAACCGCCAAACCCCACGGCGTAGGCCAACGCCCCCCAATCGTAGCCGTCTTGCTTGATGGCCAAGGCCGTGAGCGGAATGTTGTCGAAGACCGCTGAGACAAACCCCAAGCCGAAAGCCGTCATGGCGGAAGCCGTGGGCAGCTTCTCCACCGGCATGAGCGAGGCGGCCATAACGAGCGACAGTAAGAAGGCCGCGCCGCGAGCCGCCTCAGGCAGTTTGTTCCAGCTAGGCTGGCGCCAGGGAGCCGTCAGTAAAATGGCGACCCAAACGCCCACACCAATAAACGGAAAGTGATCCGCCATCGCGTTGAACTGGCTGTTCACGACCACGTTCACCGCGATGGCGGCCAGTAGAATGATCAATACGATGGCCACACGCGACCAGTCTATTTGAATGCCCTTCTTGGGATCGGAGGTGATCGGGCAATAAGCGTGTTGCTGCCGGGCAGCGATCACCCCAAATACCACGAAGGCCGGACCGGCTGCTGCATAGGCGTGGAAGACATCTATAGGATCCACGCCAGCGATCCACATCATGGTGGTGGTCGTGTCCCCCACCACACTGCCCGCGCCGCCGGCGTTGGAGGCCGCGACGATGGCCGCCACGTACCCGATATGCACTTTGCGAAACACGCTCAATGCCACGGTTCCGCCAATCATGGCGGCCGCGATGTTGTCCAGGAACGCCGAGAGCACGAACACCAAGGCCAGCAACACCAGCGGTCCCAACCAATCATCAGGAAGCATGGCGGGCAAGGCATCGGGCACTTTGCTTTCCTGGAAATGCTCCGCTAGCAGCGCAAATCCCGTGAGCAAGGCCAGAAGATTGGTAAGCACCACCCATTCGTGCCCCATGTGGCCCAAGAACCCCTCCAACCCTGGGCCTTGTTTGAAGCCGGTGACGCCGAACTTATAGGCGACGATGACCAGCATGCCGCCGATCGCGATATGAAACGAGCGCTTGTGGAAAATAGCCACGCCCAGCAAGGTCGCGGCGAACAGGATGAAGTCGGCCGGGATCCCCAGTATGGACGGTCCCGTGCCGGACGCGGCCTGCGCGGACACGATCAGTGAAGTGTCCTCTGACAAGGCGGTTCTCCCGTCGGAAAAAAGCCGGAAGTATAGAGACTACCCAGACAATCACGCTAGAGAATCCTCAACGCGACGCCAAGGATGCAGAGCAGAAACGAATCCGCGAGGAAAACGCCGAGAAGCAGAGCGGGTTTGCGCTGTCCGCGCTGAGCGAGGGGGATCGGGCCGCTGCCGACAAGATTCTTGCCATCAGCCAAGGCGCCGCGGCCCGGAGATCGAGGCCCAGAGCGGCGGGCATTTTGGTGGGCGAGGGGCGCAGGTGTAGTCTTTTGAGGGAGTACTTTTAGCACACACATCGCATAGGACAGGCAATGGCTCTCTACATTCTCGCCCTCGATCAAGGCACCACCAGTTCACGCGCGCTGCTGATCGATCGCGCCGGGCAAGTTCGCGCCGTGGCGCAAAAGGAAATCACGCAACACTTCCCTCAACCAGGTTGGGTTGAGCATGACCCCGCGGAGATCTGGTCTTCGCAGCATGAAACCGCGCTCGAAGTCCTGCGGCAAGCCCGCTGCAGCGCCACCGATATCGCGGCCATTGGCATCACCAACCAGCGCGAGACCACCGTTGTCTGGGAGAGAATAACGGGTGCGCCTGTTTACAACGCCATCGTTTGGCAGGACCGGCGCACCGCGTCCCTGTGCGACGTGCTTCGTGCGCAGGGGTTGGAAGAACAATTCTCCCAATGTACCGGTCTGCTGCTCGATCCTTATTTCTCCGGCACTAAAATTCGCTGGATTCTCGACCATATTCCCAACGGCCAGAAACGCGCCGAGGCAGGCGAACTGTGTTTCGGGACGGTGGATGCGTGGCTCGTTTGGAAGTTGACCAACGGGCGTGCCCATCTGACGGATTCCAGCAACGCCTCGCGCACGCTGCTATTCAATCTACGTTTGGGAAGTTGGGACGGCGAGTTACTCCAACACCTGAGAGTTCCGCGAAGCATGTTGCCCGAAGTAGTGCCTTCCTCCGAGGGGGTGGCGCGGTGCGATGAAGCGGTAATGGGCACCGCTATCCCCATCGCCGGTATCGCAGGTGATCAGCAAGCCGCGCTCTTCGGCCAGCGTTGCGTCAAACCGGGGATGGTGAAGAACACCTATGGCACTGGCTGTTTCATGTTGATGTACACCGGTGAGCAGCTGGCGCGCTCCACGCAGCGCCTGCTTGCCACGTCCGCGTGGACCATGGAAGGGCGGCAGGAATTCGCCTTGGAGGGAAGCGTATTCGTTGCCGGCGCGGCGGTGCAATGGCTGCGAGATGGACTGGGTCTCATTCGATCTTCATCGGAGGTGGAAGCCTTGGCGGCGAGCGTGCCGGACAACGGCGGTGTCTACCTGGTACCCGCCTTCACCGGACTAGGCGCACCCCACTGGGACCCTCACGCATCGGGATTGATGATCGGATTGACACGCGGCACCACCGCGGCGCATATCGCACGTGCCACCCTGGAAGCCATCGCCTACCAAAGCGCTGACCTGGTCTCGGCCATGGAGAAGGACGCCGGCGTGGCCGTGCAGGAATTGCGCGTGGATGGCGGCGCGGCGAGAAACGATCTACTCATGCAATTCCAGGCGGACATTCTCGGCATTCCCGTCGTTCGCCCGCAGCAGTGGGAATCCACCGCTTTGGGCGCCGCGTATCTAGCGGGACTTGCGGTGGGATTCTGGAGCGACGCATCGCAGATCGATGCGCAGTGGCGCATAGAGCGCGTGTTCGAACCTACGATGTCCAATGACCACAGAACTTCCCTTTTAGCGGGCTGGCGCAAAGCGGTGGATAGAGCGAAGAGCTGGACCGCTTGATTGTTGCGTACAGAGTTAGGCTTCCGATTGACAAGCCCCTGTTTCTGCTGAAGACTAGGCACCCTTCCAATGGCGAGGCGCTTGCTCTGTCTTCGATGCCGCCATGGCCCGAGTTGCGATCTTCAATCAGAAAGACGGGGTAGGTAAAACCACGACCTCGCTGAATCTATCCGCCGCCCTTATCGCGGCGCGGCAATACACCGCTCGAGCACTTCGCACTCGTGATACATCTGGAACAGCTTGCGCCGCGCGTCGGGTTGATCCTTACCCGCGATGGTCACGTTTTCGACGACCATCCCTCGACGTGTCCGGATTTTGAACTGA
>JBKKAO010000523.1:0-4657 GCA_046714645.1 Burkholderiales bacterium
GTTTGAATGCAAGGTTAGATCTCATTGCTTGAACTTATCCTTGAGGAGTTCAATCGCCAGTGCTTTAAGCAAGTCAAAGGGCAAACCGCCACCCTTGTCTTTGGCGTACTTAAGGAGCTTTCGCCAAACTTTTTCTGAACGGATGGAATCAAGGAATTCGTGCCCGCGCCAGTTCAAGCCGATTACCCATGCGCGAATAACTCGGCCCGTCTTTGTCAACTCCGGCTCGAAGTCAATAAGACCGGCCTGAGCCAATAGGAGTTGGTGGTAAATGACGGTTGCCTCTTCGTAGCCCTTAATCGGAAGCACCTTCTCCGCCTTGAGATGAGATCGTGTTTCAAGGAAGAATAGGATCTTCCGAATGAGTTCCATGTCGCGTTTCATGGATACGTTGCCCGAAGAACTCTAACGATTGAGATACCCCGGCGCCGTAGGCGGTCTGAGTTGAATGAAGGGTCATAGAGCATTTATGCGGGCTTGGGCTCGGCATCCCCAAAGCGCTTTCGCAGGTAGTCGAGCGCTTCTTGTTCGGCCTGATGCACCGTCTTCTGTGTGGCCACCATCTTCTCGGCGGCGGCCAAAACAACGACTCGAGAATTTTCGTCTCGTTTTGCGAGGCGACCAACAGCAAGCCTGAACGCTTGCAGTGTCGGTACAGCCATGTTCGCGAAGAGGTCGTCGATGATTGCATCGGTCATGCGTGAGTCATCGGAGATTGCGACGCACGTCTCTCGGATTAATGCCTTCTCAGCCGCTCGAAACTGTCCATCGGCTTTACCCACGTACAGCAGTATGCGCAGCGTGTCGTACTCGTCTTCAAGTAGTCTGTCTCGGCTGCGTTCAGGTGACTCTTCATACTTCCTCCTAAGGTATGACGGCACGTCCGCGACGATCTCGCCAGTATTTTCATCTACGCATTTGACGATGCGGTCAGTTCGAAAGGTGCGGGTGGCATTGCGAAGCACACAGTGACCAATGAGTAGCGTGCTGATGCCGAAGCTTCCGAACTGGCGGACTTCCACAGTCCGTTCGGACTTCTTGCCCGCCCCGTCCACGTAGTTGAGTCTGAGCTTAACCTTGGCTGGAAGGGGTTGTTGGACCTCCCAGAAACTCCCTTCCCATTCGTCTTTGTCGACATCGGCGCTGTAGCGGTGATCAGAGGTTTCTGACTCGTACGTCATCTTGACTGTACTTGGTTTCTCCTGAATTTCGGTCGGCGAATGTCCGTGCCGTGCCTTGAAACCTCCGAAGAATCGATACAAAAACCAGACGACGACTAGTGTGACGAGGAAGTAAACGAGCGTCATTGAGTTTCCCTGATTACCTCGAGATACCTGCCATCTAACGCGGTTGTTCAGGCTGCGGCTGCGCCGTTGCACCGGTTCGAATCGTTTTGTGCCCCGGCAGGTGGTGGGAGATCTTAAGTCAAGCCGCCATACGCTGCTCGATGGTTGCGAAACTCGCGATGACATCTTCAATAGATCCGCCAGGCAGCCGGTCCGCGAAACGCTCCACGAGATCGAAGGCGGCGGGGGATACGCCTTCCTCTGCCCCGATACTGCGCACGAGATTCGATATGGCTTTGCGATCGAAGCCGTAGTCAGCCGGCGTCATGTTCAGTTCGCGAACGTGTTTTTGGCCGCCGGCCGTTTCAACTTCGATTTTCGTGCATAGTGAGGGCAGGGTGGGATCGCCCACAAGCGTGATGCGGCGTTCCAGCGCATTCACGCTCGCATCGTCGTAGGTGGTCATGCGAGCGATGGTGGGCACACCATGGGTCAAGGTGGTGGCGACGCAGAAGGGGATACTCATCAGCGTTCCCGAAATGGAGTGGAAAGGTCCCACTTCTTTCATGCCGGCGTAGCTCATCTCGAAGGGGCTCATGTGCACCCTCACAGCGGTGATGGGTGAAGCGCCGATCTGCTCGCGCAAGGCCAATGCGGCGGTGACGGGCGTTTGGTTGAAAGCGCACACGGGATAGGGTTTGAAGGTGACGCGCAGCATCGCCCAATCTTGTCCCAGTGCCGCGCTGAGCTTCGGTACGTCCGCAACGGTGCGAGCGAAACTGGCAATGAATCCGCTCTTACCTTCACGCGCCGCCGGGCCCGACACGGATCCGGCTCGGGCGAGTTCCGCCGCGGCCAAGCCGTTGCGGCCCGCCATGCCTACCTGGTAGCGCCACTCGTCGGTGCCCTCCACGAAGGACTGCAGCACGCCCCCAGCGAAGGAAGCGGCGTTGGCCAGCGCGGCGGCGATTTGCGACTCGTTCAGGCCCATCAACTTTGCGGCAGCAGCCGCGGCCGCGAGGGTCCCATAGAGGGGGGAGGAGCGAAAACCGCTTGCAGTGGTGGTGGCGCAGTAGGCTTGTTCGATAAGCCCGCCTGCTTCATAGCCTGCGACCAAGGCGGGAATCAACGACGAAAGCGGATAACGGCGCGCTTCGATCATGGCCGTGAGAAGCGGGATCAAGATGGTGCCGAAGTGCGCGGCGCCGCAGGTGTCCTCCTGGCAGCGCCCATGAAAGAGTGCGGCGTTAGCGAGGCAGGCACCCCCGATGGTGGTGCGCCTGCCATCCCCCAGCAAGGTCGCGCCCTTGGGGTGCTCACCCTCCATGGCAAGCGCGGCATTGCGCGCGACGGGTGCGTACGGCGTGTCGCGCCCCCCGAGTGCCATACCATAAGCGTTGATCAGGCCGATTCTGGCTTTCTCCACCACCGGCGCCGGCATTGTATTTATCTGAAGGCCGGCAACGAAGCGTGCGATCTCTTGGGTGAGCGTGGTCATGATGTCCTCCTTTGGATTTTCAGAAGTTACCTGGCCTTCGGTGCGCCGTCAAAGAATTCTACGACCCCAGTCTCTAGCGAATACTCGGCTCCGACGATGAGCAGCCCATCTGTCTGGATCAACTGCTCGAGGATTTCCGATCCATGCCGCAGATGGTTCGCCGAGGCGCGCACGTTGGCCCGAACCGCCTGCCGCAGCAGCGCATCCGGCTGGTGCCCCAATTCTGTCGCCAGCAACGGTTCCACGGAGGGCCGGATGCGGTCAACGATGGCGCGCAGGTTTCGTGACTGGTCTTCCGTGGGACGCGCAAGCTCCTCCAGGGTAGCCATAATGGCCCCACACATGGAGTGGCCCATCACCACAACGAGCCGTGTGCCGAAGCGCGCCGCCGCGAACTCGACGCTGCCGACTTGAGAAGGGGCGACGATGTTTCCGGCAACACGGATGACAAACAAATCCCCCAGGCCTTGATCGAAGACAATCTCCGCGGGCACCCGCGAATCTGAACATCCGAGAATGATGGCGAAGGGTTCCTGCCCATCCCTTAGCTCGCGCCGGCGCGCCCTGTTCGGAAGTGCGTCGAGATTACGAACTTCGGCAACGAAGCGGCGGTTCCCCTCGCGCAGATGTTCGAGGGCTTCTTTTGCTGAGATCATGGATGCATGGTCCGCGTTGGCCTAGCGCAGAGCGACGTTGCGCCGAAGAAAATCCCGCAACACTTCCGCACACGCCTGCCCGTGCGATAGCGGCAACCCATGCTTCGCGTGCGCGAACACTTGAAGTTCGGCCCCGGGAATGGCGGCCCGCATGGAAGCCATAACCTCGAGGGGAATGAAGGGGCTGGCTTCCGGGGCGAGTAGAAGAGCCGGAACCTTGATCTCGGACAGTCGTGGCGTTAAGTCCGAGGCCAAGAGCAGATCGGCCAAGCCGAGGGTGGCGTCCATGGAACAGGTTTCGTGAACGCGCGTGTACCAGGCGTGCACCTCCGGCGTCAAAGCGCTCGGATGAAAACGCCATTGCATCATTTGCCGCGCCCACTCCCCTTGCCCGCCCTGCGCGAGGATCTCGCGCCAGCCCGTTACGTTGCCGACCAGCCCGCCGCGGGCGGCGGCATTGGATAGGCACAGACTTAGCACCCGTTCGGGATTCTTCAAGGCGAAGGCCAGCACGGCGGTGCCACCGATGGACTCTCCAACGAGGTGGAATCGCTCCGCCTGGGCGGCATTGGCCACCTGAAGCAAGTCATCGATAAGACCTTCGAAAGACCATTTGAAATCCGGCGCGGGTACCATCGACTGCCCGAAGCCCCGCATATCGAATCGCACCAAGCGATATCGCGTCGCGAGCACCGGCAGCCACTGCGACCAGATGTGGGTGTTGGCGCCGATGCCGTGATGAAAGATGATGGTCTGCGGATCTCGTACCCAGTCGGGTACAAGATTGCAAACGTCGTAATACAGATGGCCTGAATTCGTATGGATGAGTGGCATAGTGGCTAGTCGTAGACGGCGAGTTGCTTGCCGCGAGTTTCAGGAAAAACCGCGACCGTGACGATGACGACGGCGAAACCGATGACCGCCACGATCCCGATGGAAGTTCCAAGCGCCATGCCCCCGCTCAGGTAGCCCACCAGCGGGGCGGTGAAGGCGCTAAATCCCCTTCCGAAATTGTATGTGAAGCCTTGGCCCGAGCCGCGAACCCGGCTGGGAAAAAGCTCGGTCAGAAAAGGACCGCAACCGCTGAAGTTTCCGGACACGAAGAATCCCAAGGGAAACCCGAGAACCAGCATCCATGAGTTGCTAATGGGTACCAGGGTGTATAGCACGGCGATGATGGCCGAGCCGGACGCGAACAAAAAGAAGGTTCTTTTGCG
>JBKKAO010000524.1:0-6336 GCA_046714645.1 Burkholderiales bacterium
TCGGCGCCGCCGGCTTCTTGAATGTCTTTTTCGATCACCTTCGCGCGCACCGTGGGAAAAGCATCCGCCATCAGCTCCAGCCAAGCGGGTTCACTAGACTGCGGCGCCGTGACATGGGTGAGGTTCATGCGGTAGAGCCCGTGATCGGGGTGGTCTACGATGGCCTGTTCCCACAGAGATTGCGCCTTGGCGCGATCCCCTGTCTGCAGAAACGCCACCGCCGCCGCATGCCGCGCGCGCGCGGCGACGTCTCGCCGGTAGCCTTGGTACCGGTCCTGCGCGAAGGCGTTGAAACACGCCTTGGCAGCTTCGAAGTCTTCCAACAAATCCAGGGTCTCGATTTGCGCGGCCAACTCGCTGGGGGCTTGCGCTTGCACCGCCTTAAGTTGTTCGCCCACGTCGCGTGCGCGATCCAGATCTCCGGAATACAACAAAGCGCGCACGAGGGCGCGCGCCGCATGAGTGTTGTTGAGGCCGGTGTCCCAGGCCGCCTGCGCGATCTCGATGGCCGCGGGTATGTTGCCTTGGTCGAACAGCACGGCGGCTAAATTGGTCCGCGGGATGGGATGAGAAGTTTGTTCCAGTTCCGCCCGCGCGGCCTCGAGGCGCTCGGTGATGAGGTAGAGCAGACCCAAATCAGAACACAGGCCTTCCTCGCCATCAAGGTTTGCGAATTTAGCCCTGGCGGAAGCGATGATGTCGTGGGCTTGATCGGTTCGCACGCTATCGGATGCGCCCAGCGCCTCCAAGCGCTCGTGGGCGCGAAAGGCGAGGAAACCCAACCCGAGCTCGCTGGCCAGGGCGAACATGAGTCCCCATGCGCGTCGATTGTTGGCTTGGGATTGCGTCCATTCGTGGGCGAATAGCGCGGCCAGCGTCATCTCGCCCGTGGCCGCCAGGGCTTGAATCCGCAAGCCACGCAATCTTGTATGTTCGGGAAACTCTTGCGACAAGCGCTCCGCCTTAACGGAAGCTTCATTGAAGCGCTCCTCGCCAATCAAACGCTCGATGGAATCGAGCTGCGCAGGCTGCGGGCCGCGAGCGGCGGCATGGGACTTGTTCTTCTTTATCACGGAAGACTCATTCCTAGAGGGCAAACCCGCGCTACTTCGCGGCGGGGATGCGCGGGGTGGCGTTTTGCACGTCCGCGTTTTGTGCTCGGTGGCGTAGCGCATGATCCATCAACACGATGGCCAACATCGCCTCCGCGATGGGTGTGGCGCGAATGCCCACACAGGGGTCGTGCCGGCCCAGAGTTTCCACCGTAGTGGGATTGCCCTGTTTGTCGATGGAACGCCGGGGTATACGAATGCTGGAAGTGGGCTTGATGGCGATGTTGACCACGATATCCTGCCCGGAGGAAATCCCCCCGAGCACGCCGCCCGCGTTGTTGGAGAGATAGCCCCCTAACGTCATCTCATCGCCGTGTTCCGAACCACGTTGGCTCACGCTGGCGAAGCCTGCGCCGATTTCCACCCCCTTCACCGCGTTGATATTCATCATGGCGTAGGCGATATCCGCGTCGAGCTTGTCGTAGACCGGCTCGCCCCAGCCCGGCGGCACGTTGTGGGCAAAGGCCGTAATCTTGGCGCCCACGGAATCGCCCGCGTGGCGCAACTCGTCCATGAAGGATTCCAATTGGGGCACATAGCTCTCATCTGCCACGAAGAAGGGATTGCTGTTCACCACATCCCAACTCTTGAAGGGAATCTCGATGCTGCCCAACTGGCTTAGGTAGCCGCGCACGAGGACGACATAGCGCTCGCGCAGCCATTTCTTCGCGATGGCTCCGGCCGCTACTCGCACCGCCGTCTCGCGTGCCGATTGCCGCCCGCCGCCGCGATAATCGCGGATGCCGTACTTCATCCAATAGGTATAGTCCGCATGCCCGGGGCGGAAGGTGTCCTTGATGCTGTCGTAGTCTTTACTGCGCGCATCCGCATTGCGAATGAGCAACCCGATGGAGGTGCCCGTGGTCTTGCCCTCGAACACTCCGGAGAGAATCTCGACCGTATCGGACTCCTGCCGCTGGGTCACATGGCGCGAGGTGCCCGGACGCCGGCGATCCAGCTCCGCTTGAATGTCCGCTTCGCTCAACTCCATCCCCGGCGGACAACCATCCACTACGCAACCGATGGCGGGGCCGTGACTCTCACCGAAAGATGTGACACAAAAAAGTTTGCCGAGGGTGTTGCCGGACATGAACGCTGCGAAGCGGTACGACGAAGGGAGCAGGAAGTCTAACATGCGCTAGCTTCCCCAAATCGCCCGAGAACCGAGCAGAATACGGCGGTCCCGCCATGACGTAACCTCTATGCGCCCATACCTAGATCTCATGCAACGCATCCTCGATGAGGGGGTGGAAAAGTCCGACCGTACCGGCACTGGCACGCTCAGCATTTTCGGCCCGCAGATGCGTTTCGATTTGGCGAAGGGCTTTCCGCTGGTGACCACCAAGAAGTTGCATCTCAAATCCATCATCCACGAGTTGCTGTGGTTCTTGAAGGGCGACACCAACATCGCCTACCTCAAGGAACACGGCGTGAGCATCTGGGACGAGTGGGCGGACGATAAGGGCGACCTGGGACCGGTCTACGGCTATCAATGGCGTTCGTGGCCCACGCCAGAGGGGCGCCCTATCGATCAGATCTCGGAAGTGATCGATCAGATCAGGCGCAATCCGGACTCGCGCCGCCTTATGGTTTCCGCTTGGAATGTGGCGGACATCCCCAAGATGAAGCTGGCACCCTGTCACGCGTTCTTTCAGTTTTACGTGGCCGGCGGCAAGCTTTCCTGCCAGCTCTACCAGCGCAGCGCGGATTTCTTCCTGGGCGTGCCCTTCAATATCGCCTCCTACACGCTGCTCACCCTGATGGTGGCTCAAGTGTGCGATCTCGAACCAGGCGAGTTCGTGCACACCATGGGAGACACGCATTTGTACCTAAATCACTTGGAGCAAGCGCGCGAACAACTGTCTCGCACGCCGCGCGCGCTGCCGAGGATGCGTTTGAATCCTGGGGTGAAGGACCTCTTCGGGTTCCGCTATGAGGACTTCGTACTGGAAGGCTATGAGCCGCACGCCGCCATTCGGGCGCCTGTTGCGGTATGAGGGAGGGAGGAGGGAGGAGGGAGGAGCATCTGCCACGAATTTCCATCGTGGTAGCGATGGATCGAAATCGAGTCATCGGCCATCGCGGGAAGCTTCCCTGGCACATCACAGAGGATCTCAAGCGCTTCAAAGCGCTCACCATGGGCCACCCCATCATCATGGGCCGCAAGACCTTCGAGTCCATTGGGCGAGCCCTGCCTGGGCGCACCAATATCGTCGTAACGCGGCAAACCCGCTACGCCGTTCCCGCCGGCGTCAAGACCGCGGGTTCCCTGGAGGCAGCAATCGCCTTGGCGAAGGATGAAGAGGAAGTGTTCGTGATCGGTGGTCGTGAAATCTACATACGGGCGCTGCCCATGGCGCAGCGGCTGTATGTAACTCAGGTGGAGGGCAGCTTCGATGGCGATACCTACTTTCCGGCCATCGATGCCAGTGCGTGGCGGGAGATCGCCCGCGAGCACCGCCCGCTCAGCGGTGAGGGTTACGAAGGCTATGCCTTCGTAACCTATGAGCGAAGCTCTTAAAGGAAGCGCAAAGGTTGTGCCTAAACCGTCCGAACTTCCGGAAGCGGAAAACCGTTGAAGTTGCTGGCGCAGGAGGTCATGACGCACGAACGCAATCGACGAAGTACTCGGTGACGCCATTTTTTTTCAGTTTCACCAAGCCGTGAATGTCGGTCTCGAATCCCGGAAACTTGGCGTTGTACTCGCGCGCGAACTTCAGATAATTCACGATCTTGGTGTTGATGCGTTCGCCCGGGATGAGCAGCGGAATGCCGGGCGGATAAGGTGTCAGCAAAACCGCCGACACGCGGCCGTTCAGCTCATCGATCGGTAAGCGATCGATCACGCTGTGGGCCATGTGCGCATACGCATGCGCGGGAATGAGCACCGGCTCCATCTCTGACAGATACATCTCGGTCGTTAGCCGCGCGATGTCGTTCGCTTTATAGACCGAGTGAATCGCATCGCACAGCTCGCGCAGGCCCATTTTTTCGTACTGCGGTTGCGCGCGGATGAACTCCGGCAGCACGCGCCACAGCGGCTGGTTCTGGTCGTAGTCGTCCTTGAACTGCTGCAACTCGGTGACCATCGTGTTCCAGCGGCCCTTGGTGATGCCGATGGTGAACATGATGAAGAACGAATACAGTCCCGTCTTCTCGACGATGATGCCGTGCTCGGCGAGGTACTTGGTCACCACCGAGGCCGGAGTGCCCGGATCGGCGAACGAACCGTTCAGATTGAGCCCCGGCGTGATCACGGTGGCCTTGATCGGGTCGAGCATGTTGAAGCCCGGCGCGATCTTGCCGAATCCGTGCCACTTGTCGCCGGTCTTCAGCATCCAGTCTTCGCGCTTGCCGATACCTTGTTCGACCAGCTTGTCCGGGCCCCACACGCGGAACCACCAGTCGTCCCCGTACTCGGCACCGACCTTGCGCATCGCACGGCGGAAGTCGAGCGCCTCGGCGATCGACTCCTGAACCAGCGCGGTGCCGCTCGGAGGTTCCATCATCGCGGCGGCTACGTCGCACGAGGCGATAATCGCGTACTGCGGCGAGGTCGAGGTGTGCATCAGGAACGCCTCGTTGAACATGGAGCGGTCTAGTTTTTCGGTATCCGCGTCCTGGATCAGGATCTGCGAGGCCTGCGACAGCCCCGCCAGCAGCTTATGCGTCGAGTGCGTGGCGAAAATCATCGACTGCTTGTTGCGGGCGCGGCCGTTGTTCGTTCCCCCAATGGCGTGCATGTCCTTGTAGAACTCGTGGAACGCCGCGTGCGGCAGCCATGCCTCGTCGAAATGCAGCGTATCGACCTTGCCATCGAGCAGGGTCTTCAGCGTCTCGACGTTGTAGACGACGCCGTCGTAGGTGCTTTGCGTCAGAGTCAGAATGCGCGGCTTGCCCTCGGTGCCCTTGATCAGCGGGTTGGCCGCGATTTTTTTCTGGATCGACTCCGGTTTGAATTCGTCGAGCGGAATCGGCCCGATGATACCGAAGTGGTTCCGCGTGGGCATCAGGAACACGGGGATGGCGCCCGTCATCGTGATCGCGTGCAGAACCGACTTGTGGCAGTTGCGGTCCACCACCACGATGTCGCCCGGCGCCACGACGTAGTGCCAGACAATCTTGTTGCTCGTTGAGGTCCCGTTGGTGACAAAAAACAAGTTGTCGGCGCCGAAGATCCTCGCCGCGTTTCGCTCGCTCGCGGCCACCGGGCCGGTGTGGTCCAGCAACTGGCCCAGTTCCTCGACCGCATTGCACACGTCCGCGCGCAGCAGGTTCTCGCCGAAGAACTGGTGGAACATGTGGCCCACCGGGCTTTTCAGGAACGCAACGCCACCCGAATGCCCGGGACAGTGCCACGAGTACGAACTGTCCTGCGCATAGTGAGTCAGCGCCCGAAAAAACGGCGGCGCCAGGCTGTCCAGGTAGTTCTTCGACTCGCGCACGATGTAGCGCGCGACGAACTCCGGCGTGTCCTCGAACATGTGGATGAAGCCGTGCAACTCGCGCAGCACGTCGTTCGGAATATGGCTCGAGGTGCGCGTCTCGCCGTACAAGAAAATAGGAATGTCGGCGTTGCGCCAGCGGATCTCCTTCACGAAAGCACGCAGCGCGGTCACGGCCGGGTTATCGCCGTTGGTGGTGCCGGTGAACTCCTCGTCGTCGATCGACAGGATGAACGCCGACGACTTGCTTTGCTGCTGCGCGAAACTGGACAGGTCGCCGTAACTGGTGGCTCCCAGGACCTCGACGCTCTCGGCCTCGATCGCCTTGGCCAACGCGCGGATCCCCAGGCCGCTGGTGTTCTCGGAGCGGAAGTCTTCGTCGATGATGACGATTGGAAAACGAAAACGCATGGGAGGCTGATGGCTCGGGGAAAATCGAAGGCGCGGATTATCAACCCAAAGCCGGCATAGATATACGAGTATTTTGGAGTTGGTCTATAGTCCATCCCTGCACAAGCACTGCTAACCGGAACCTCATGACCACGCTGAAAGCCATGATCGGCGACATCACCAAGCTGGAGGTGGATGCCATCGTTAATGCCGCCAACACCTCCTTGCTGGGTGGCGGCGGAGTGGACGGCGCCATTCACCGCGCCGCCGGGCCGGAGTTGTTGGAAGCCTGTCGCAACCTGCATGGCTGCCAGACCGGAGACGCGAAACTGACCAAGGGCTACCGCCTACCGGCCAAGCACGTCATCCACACCGTGGGGCCGGTGTGG
>JBKKAO010000525.1:0-4723 GCA_046714645.1 Burkholderiales bacterium
GCGTAGGGGAGGGCGGAGGTAACGAGGATGCTGCGAGTCATGGCGTCGATGCGAGACGGCAAAGGGCTGAAGTGTAGCAAAGGCCAGGAAGCAGGCAGTGCGCTCCGCTCGTCTTTCGATGAATTAGCCATCGGTAAAGGATCCGTAAAGGCACCGCGCCCATACTGTCTCGGCGAACTCGAATAGCTAACCCTAAGCCGATCGCGAAGCTCACCAACACAAGTTCAATGGAGGAATGAAATGAAGAGTCAACAAGGTAGGTTTTCAACGCGTAATTTCATTGCTGGTTTGATTGGGTGGCTGTTCATCGCCGGCGGTGTTCAGGCAGGCGGCGCAGAAATGGCCGCTCCGGACGAGGGGTCACTCAAATGGACTCAGTGCGGTGGTTATCCACCCGGATGCGAGGAGCCTTGGTTTGGGGGGAGTGGGACAAAGGCACTCATGGCTGGTATGTGCGTACCCCCAAGGGAATAACATCGTCCACTGCGCCTATACTGAATCATGGGCGATTGTGGTATGCAGGCTAGGCGGCAGTTTCCCGCATTGAATCACGGGGCATCCCGGAGCAAATCACTGGAGTTTTCCGTCCACTCAATGTTGTCCCAAACACCACCCGTTGGATCGCAGAGGTGAACAGAAATGGCAGATAGGCATCCCTATGTCAGCGGCACCGGCGTGTTGGTTCAGGTGCTTGATCATCTGAAGAAGTCATTCCCTGCCAACCTCAACGCCGAGGTTTTGAAGAAGCTTGGGTTCGCGCCAAAGAACGAGAGCTACATCATCAACACCGCGCGCTTTCTCAAGTTGATTGATGACAAGGGCGCTCGGACTGACAAGGCGCAGAAGACCTTCACCCTTCAAGATGAAAGCACGTTTCAGAAGGCGTTCTCCGAGATTGTGAAGAGTGCGTATTCAGATCTCTTCTCGTTGCACGGTGATGGAGCGTGGAGCCTTGACGACTCCAAGCTCATAACCTTCTTTCGCCAGACCGATCAGTCGTCGCAGTTGGTCGGTTCCCGTCAGGCAGGTGCGTTCAAGGCGCTGGCAGCCTATGCCGGCCATGTGGATCCTGCTGTGTCTCAGAAGGCAAAGACAAGCAAACAGGATACGAAACCAAGCTCTCCCAAGAAGCCGAAGGCGACGTCTAAGGGAGCGGAGGTGTCGACCCGAAAACCGCTCACACCAACGCAGGCACGCCCGAGACAGGAAAGCGAGACTTAGGGTTGACTGTTCGGATCGAGATCAATCTTCCAGCCACTGGTGACCAACAGACGTACGACAAGATCTTCAAGAGCATCCGCGAGAATCTGCTGAATGGCTAATCCGTGGCATATGTTTGAGCGGATCACTCGATCCGCCACACAACTGGCGTACGCCGAAGAGCCTCGCGCTGCACCCGATCATCCGTTTGAGTCGAGAAACATTCATCCCGCTCTTCCATCCAACGTGAAGAAGCTTTTCGATGACGGATACTACTCGCAGGCTACATTCGAGGCATTCAAGTTCGTGGACAAGGAAGTCGCGCGGCTGGCGAAGCACAGCGAGAGTGGGTTCAAACTGATGATGGCAGTTTTCTCCGAAGCGTCGCCGCTACTCAAGCTAAACGGTTGTGTTAGTGCGTCCGAGAAGGACGAACAGAAGGGCTTTCAATTCTTGTTTGCCGGCTCAATCCTGGCCATCCGAAATCCAAGAGGACATGAGTATGCAATTCATGACTCGCCAGACGAATGCCTTGATCATCTCGCGCTCACGTCGTTGCTTCTGCGGCGGCTCCAGTCGGCGGGGTTCAAAGTTGCAGGGATATAACCAGTGATGATCGATGCGCTGTGGCCTAATGAAGAGACGGATGCGGCGCGTAGCGCCTATGGGGTCGCCTTATTCCGCTTGCGAAGTTTGCTCGGAAGTCATGCCCTCCTAGAGACCAAGGGTGGGTCGATCAGCATAAATTCAAACCTGGTTTGGATTGATGCCGTTGCCTTCGATCGGATCACCATCGCTAACAATGGGGCGGCAGAGACGGATGCCGTTCGGCGCGCACTGGAGGTCATAGGCCGGGACGAGGAGGGGCCATCCAGTAAAATGCACCCCTAACGCACAGAGACCGTCCATGACCCTCACCGAAGATTCCGTCAAAGCAGCCCTGAAGCAAATCCAAGATCCCGTCCTGAATAAAGACTACGTCAGTGCCAAGGAGATTAAGTCCGTCAAGGTGGACGGCAACAACGTCGCGGTGGAGGTGGTGCTGAGCTATCCCGCCAAGAGCTTGTGGGACCGCATACGATCCGAGGTGGAAGGCAAGCTGAAGACCCTGCCCGGCGTGGGGCAAGTGAGCGTGACCGTGACCAGCAAGGTGGTCTCCCACGCCGTGCAAGCCGGCGTGCCATTGTTGCCCGGCGTGAAGAACATCGTCGTAGTCGCCTCGGGCAAGGGGGGGGTGGGTAAGTCCACCGTCGCCGTGAATTTGGCGCTGGCTTTGGCGGCGGAGGGCGCGACGGTGGGCATTCTCGACGCCGACATTTATGGTCCTTCACAACCGCTGATGCTGGGTCTGCAGGGCCAACGCCCGCAATCCAACGATAACAAGTCGCTGGAGCCCATGGAAGCCCACGGCATCCAAGCCATGTCCATCGGTTTCCTCATCGACGTGGAGCAACCCATGGTGTGGAGAGGACCCATGGTGACGGGTGCGCTTCAACAGTTACTGGGCGATACACGCTGGCGCGATCTGGATTTCCTCATCGTCGACATGCCGCCCGGTACCGGCGACATTCAATTGACCTTGGCGCAAAAGGTTCCCGTGACGGGCGCGGTCATCGTGACCACGCCGCAGGACATCGCCTTGCTGGACGCGCGCAAGGGACTCAAGATGTTCGAGAAGGTGAACATCCCCATCCTAGGGATCGTGGAAAACATGTCGCTGCACGTGTGCTCCAAGTGCGGGCACGAGGAGCCCATCTTCGGCCTAGGCGGCGGGGCTAGCATGGCGAGAGATTACAAGGTGGATTTGCTGGGCTCACTCCCGCTCGATATCAAGATTCGCGAACATGGGGACTCCGGCAAGCCCTCCGTGGCGGCTGACCCGGAGGGCCGTGTCGCCGAGATCTACAAGCAGATCGCACGCAGAGTCGCCGCCAAGATCGCCGACAAGGCGAAGGATATGAGCGCAGTGTTTCCGAAGATTGTGATTCAGAACACCTAGGGAGGAGGGAGGAGAAAAACCTGGAGACCCCGGCGGTTACGCACCTGTTGTCTCGCTTATCCCTGTATCATACGGCGTATGACAACCTTGACTTCCAAACCTCGGCGTACGTCCCGGGCAACGGCTTCGCTTGAACCTGTTCGCATCAACGCGCGGCTGGACAAAGCCCATGCCGAGAAGCTTCAATTCTTGATGAACGAGCGCCGCTGCAACGCGACCGAGGCATTGAAGTTCGCAATTGAGCGAGGATACGATGAACTCCGCGACGCGAAATCTTCCGGGCGCGGTGTCTTGGACTCATTAGTTGGAGCGTTCTCGGGTGGTCCGCCTGATTTGGCATCGCGATACAAGGAGTATTTGAGCGAGAGCCTATTGGAGAAGACGGGAGTAACCGCTTCTCCTAAGCGCAAACGTGGTCATCGCTGATACGGGTTTTTGGCTCGCGCTGTTGCATGCGGATGACCGATGGCACGGGCTCGCGAAGAAGGCTTACCAGAAGCATGGCGATACTCTGGCAACGACCTGGCCAGTGCTCACCGAAACTTGCCATCTTCTTAGCCGGCGTGTGAGCGCGCTAGCATCTCATGGCCTCGTTCAGTCCGCCGCGAAAGGAGCATTCGAACTCTGGGATGTGCCGGTTTCACTACTCGGACGCGCTCACTCGTTGATGGAGCGCTACTCCAGTCTACCTATGGATCTGGCCGATGCATCGCTTGTTCTGCTCGCGGAGCACTTGGGGCACGGACGCATCCTCTCCACCGATCAGAGAGATTTTGAGACCTACCGCTGGAAGGATCGCGCGCCCTTTAGCAACCTACTTCCTAGCGTCAAGGAATCCGAATGAGTATCAAATCCGACCGCTGGATTCGCCGCATGGCGCAAACGCAGCGCATGATCGAGCCCTTCGAGCCGAACCAGATCAAGCAGGTGGACGGCAAGCCGGTGGTGTCCTTCGGCACGTCGAGCTATGGCTACGATCTGCGTTGCTCGGACGAATTCAAGCTGTTCACCAACCTCAACTCCACCATCGTCGATCCGAAGAACTTCGATCCGAAATCCTTCGTCGATGTGAAGGGCGAGGCTTGCATCATCCCGCCCAACTCCTTCGCCTTAGCCCGCACCGTGGAGTACTTCCGAATTCCGCGCAATGTGCTCGTGATTTGCCTGGGTAAGTCGACCTTCGCGCGGTGTTTTCGCGGGGATACGAGAGTTGCCCTCGTTGATGGGACGGCACCAACACTCGAAGAAATGGCGCATAGAGCGCAGAGCGGCGAGTTGTTCTGGGGATATAGCATCGGTTCCACTGGCCAGCTCATCGTTACGCTACTCGAAGCCCCCCGGTTTATCGGTCGCGATGCGCTGTCGGAACTTGTGCTAGACAACGGCCAGGCAGTCCACGCAACGCCCGATCACCTCTTTCTAAAGCGCGACGGAATGATGGTGGCGGCAAGCCGGTTGCGGCCAGGCGATTCGTTAATGCCGCTCTACCGTGATGTTAGGCGTGGCTACGAGATGGTGTTTCAA
>JBKKAO010000526.1:0-3212 GCA_046714645.1 Burkholderiales bacterium
TCTCGGCATAGATGATTTCTTCTTTGTCAGCGCTCGCCGGACCCACTACAGGCCAGCCAGTGTAACTCACGATGATGCTTTGTCAGTTGAAAGGCTGGCCCCGCTCGACACCCACTCGGTCCGCCGCGGCCACGAATATGGAATTGGAGTGCGCCGCAGCCATGCACAGAATATTGGCCATGGCTTCGCGCTTCGGATCCTGTCCTGGAATAGGCACCCAATTAGTCGGGATGCAAACTATATCCGCACCTTGCAGCGCGCACAGCCGGTAGCTCTCGGGAAACCAGCCGTCATAGCAGATAAAGGTAGCGATGCGGCCGATAGGGGTTTGAAATACGGGAAACCCTAAGTTGCCTGGCTCGAAGAACAGATTCTCCTCGTTCCAAAGGTGCATTTTGCGAAACTTACCGATGTAACCCTCGGGACCGATCACTACCGCGCTGTTGTAGAGGCAAGCGCCATCCCGCTCAGCAATTCCGGCGACCAAATAGATACGGTGCTCAGCCGCGGCGCGGCACCAGGCCTCGCAGCTGGGCCCCGCGGGGACCAACTCGCAGAGCGCGAAGGCCTCGTCCCGGGTTTGAAATACATACCCGGAGTTCGCCAACTCCGGCAACACGATCAAGCGGGCACCCGCGTTGGCCGCCTGGGCTATAAATTCAAGAGTCCTGGAGACATTGCGTGCCTTGTGGCCCACCATGGGCTCCATCTGGACGCAGGCAATCTTGATCTCACTCTCATGACGGCTCTTCTGCTCCATCGCTCCCCCGATACCACTTGTGGGTCTAGGTTCCTCCCGCGGAGAATAAACTCTTTTTGACGACCGCGTGAATGCCCCAATTGCCATCGACCACCTGGGTCACACCAAAGTCCACGGCCACCGACATCAGCGACACCGCTTCGTCCTCCGTCAAACCTTGGGTGGTCATCAGGAAGTGGCGCATCTTTCGGAAAGCATCGCGCAGCGCGAGATCGATGGAGGACTTTGAATAGATTTCAGATTGCGCCTTGTTGCCCAGCTCCGCCAGATAATTCGCGAAGCTAAATCCGTGGACCAGGAATTCGGTTTGGGTTTCGAGCAGCGGATAGTTGAGACTTTCCAGCGGGTTCCGGGGAGAGAGGCTTTCCTATGCAAGATGAGCTGGAAGGTTCCGGTCAGCGAGCACTCGATCGCGGTGCCGCACAGCTCGGAATCGCCCTGGGACGCGTGCGGATCGCCCACCGGCTTACGGATTCTGCCGGCATGGCGGCCTTCGCAAAGCCAGTGCCAAAGGCAAACAGAAAAGAGCGCACAAAGGAAAAGGGGCTGCTTTCAATACGTTGAAACAAACTCAGCGGTGCGCACGGCGTGAGCGCGTTCTTCGTGTGCACCACAAGCGTTCACTCAATCCCGCGTGCGGCCCCTGGATGGTGCGCCGCTAGTAGTGTACTTCGACGTTGGCGGGACTCAGCCACTCACCCAAGGCCTGCACGAGTTCGTCTTGCAAGCTCACGCGCCAGTGCTCGCCGAGATTGATCTCGCACTGGGCATCGTGATTGTTGTAGACCACGAACACCGGGCACTTGCCACCACGGTAGGGGGTTAGCAAATCCCGCAATTTGGATCCGTTGGAGTGCCCGTTACAATTCAGCCGCATGCCCTTGGCGAAGTGATTGCGCGCTGCGGCCAGGTCGTACAATTTTTCCGCCCCTATACGCACCCCGCCGGTGAATTCATCCAGGGCCGGACGGCCTTCGACGATGAGGAGTTGATCCTCCTTGAGCGTGGCGCGATGGGCTTCGAAGAGTTCACTAAACACGCTCACTTCGATACGCCCGCTGCCGTCGTCCAATTGCACGATGACCATGCGCCCGCGCCGGGTCTGTTGCACGCGCACGGCGCTGATCACTCCGGCGGCGAGCACGGATTGCGTTTGAGGCGCGAGTTTGCCCAGTGGTGTGCGGATGAAACCAGCGAGTTCGCCTGCATGGACGCTATAGGGATGCCCCGAGAGGTAATAGCCCAAAGCCTGCTTCTCGTACTGCAGCCGCTCTCTCTCCGGCCAGGGCTTGACTTGGATCAATCGATTGTCTTGCTCCTCGACGGCCGCATCATCTCCGAAGAGAGAATCCTGATGGGCCGCACGCCCTGATCGCTCGGCGTGCTCCAAGGCCACGCCAGCCGATGCCAGCAACGAGGCACGATCCGGATTCAATCCATCGAAAGCCCCCCCGCGGATGAGAGATTCCAGCGCGCGCCGGTTGACCACACGGCGGTCTACGCGGCGGCAAAACTCGAAGAGATCCTTGAAGGCACCGCCTTCCTTGCGCGCCTTAAGCACGGCGCTGATGGCCGACTCACCCGTGCCCTTGATGCCGCCCAACCCGTAACGGATCTCCTCCTCGCTCACGGGTACGAAGCGATACTCGGAGGTGTTGATCTCGGGCGGCAGAACGATGAGATCATTATCCTTGGCATCGTCGTAGAACTGATGCACCTTGTCGGTATCGTCCATTACCGCCGACAAGTTGGCCGCCATGAAAGCCGCCCCGTGGTGCGCTTTCATGTAGGCCGTTTGATAAGCCACCAGGGCATAGGCTGCAGCGTGGGATTTGTTGAAACCGTAGCCGGCGAACTTCTCCATCAAGTCGAAAAGTTGAGTCGCGCGGCCCTGCGTCAACCCATTCTTCAACGCGCCGGCGACAAAGATCTCGCGCTGCAACGCCATTTCTTCGGGTTTCTTCTTGCCCATGGCACGGCGAAGTAAATCCGCGCTGCCCAGGCTATAACCGCCGATGACCTGCGCGATTTGCATGACCTGTTCTTGATAGACCATGATGCCGTAGGTCTCACCCAGAATCGGCTCCAGGCGCGGATCGAGATACTCCACGCGTTGCCGGCCATGCTTGCGATCGACAAAATCCGGAATGAGTTCCATGGGGCCGGGACGAAACAGCGCCACCAAGGCGATGATGTCTTCGAAGCGGTCGGGCTTCGCGCGCTTCAACAAATCGCGCATGCCGCGGGATTCAAACTGGAACACGGCCGCGGTATTGGCGGTCGAGAAAATTCGGTAAGCGGCGGGATCGTCGAGGGGTATCTGTTCCAGGGAAGTGGGAGGCGGGAGGTGGGAAGCGAACGGCTCGACTGCTGTTACTCCTCCCTCCTCCCTCCTCCCTCCTCCCTCAGCCGAGGCGAGCCGCTCAAGGAACTTCAGCGTCCAATCCAGGAC
>JBKKAO010000527.1:0-6279 GCA_046714645.1 Burkholderiales bacterium
GGTACGTGCGGCGCGCATTCGTGCAGGTGACACCGTGCTGTTGTTAGGCACGGGAGGCGTATCGCTACTCGCGCTGCAATTGGCCAAGATGCACGGCGCGCGTTGCATTCTGACCTCCAGCAGCGAAGAGAAACTGGAAACCGCCAAACGCCTAGGGGCCGATGAGACCATCAACTACCGCGCCAATCCCCATTGGGACAAGGCAGTGCTGGAAATGACCGGAGGTCGCGGCGCGGACATCGTGGGCGAGGTGGGCGGTGCCGGTACTTCGACAAGTCTCTCGCTTGCGTTCGCATGGGCGGCAGCGTGTGCATGATCGGCGTGCTCACCGGCGTGAGCGCACCGGTGTCCACCGCCGCAATTCTGCGCCGAAGCATTCGCGTATTCGGTATCTACGTCGGTTCGCGTGACATGTTCGAAGAGATGAATCGCGCCATCGCGCTCCACAAACTGCGTCCCCACATCGGCAAGCGCTTCGCTTTCGCGGAGGCACGCGCTGCCTACGACTATCTCGATAGCGCCGCGCATACCGGAAAGGTTGTAATTCATGCCCAGTGGTAACCTGAAGAACGTTTCTCTAGACGACAAGTATCTTCTCCAATCGGGGCGGATCTTCATCACCGGCACGCAGGCCCTGGTGCGCATTCCGATGATGCAGCATCTGCGCGACAAGGCGGAGGGCTTCAATACCGCCGGCTATGTCACCGGATACCGCGGATCCCCGTTAGGCGGATATGACCAGCAACTGTGGGCGGCGAAGAAGGTGCTGGACCAGCATCACATCGTGTTCAATCCAGGCGTGAATGAAGATCTCGCCGCCACCGCTTGCTGGGGCACGCAGCAAACGCACTTCCACGGCGAGAACAAGTACGACGGCGTGTTCGCCATCTGGTACGGCAAAGGCCCCGGTGTGGATCGCACCGGCGATGCCTTCCGTCACGGCAATCTCGCGGGCAGCTATCACAAGGGTGGCGTCATCGCCCTGATGGGCGACGATCACACCTGCGAATCGTCCACCACCGCGCATTCCAGCGAGTTCGCCATGGTAGATGCCATGATGCCCATCTTGAATCCTGCCGGAGTGCAGGAGTTGCTGGACTACGGCATCATCGGGTTCGCGTTGTCGCGTTACACCGGTTGCTGGGTGGGGCTCAAGTCCATGAAGGACACCATCGATGCCTCCGCCTCGGTGGACGTTAGCCCGAATCGTTTAAAGATCAAGATCCCGGAGGATCACACGTTGCCCCCGGGTGGTCTCAACATTCGATGGCCCGATGATTTTCTGGAACAAGAAGCGCGTTTGCATAACGACAAGATTGAGGCCGCCAAAGCCTTCGCCCGCGCCAACCAGCTAGACAAGACCATCATCGATGCACCGGATGCAAAGCTCGGCATCATCACCTGCGGCAAGTCCTACATGGATGTGCGCCAGGCGCTGCAATACCTGGGCATCGATGAAGCGGAAGCACAGCGCTTGGGCATCCGGCTCTACAAGGTAGCTATGACATGGCCTCTCGAACCTACGGGCGCCTTGAAGTTCGCCCAAGGGTTGGAGAAGGTCGTCGTTGTCGAGGAAAAGCGCGCACTGATCGAAACGCAGTTGAAGGACATCTGTTACGCACAGGTGAGCGTGCCTGCTGTGATCGGCAAGCGCGACGAGAAGGGCGCAATCCTGTTCCAAAGCAATGGCGCGTTGGACCCCAATCACATCGCCATCGTCATCGGCCGTTGCATCTTGGAGCGTCTGAACGATGTACAGTTGGCCGCGCGCGTTGCCAGCCAGGAGGCCCTCGAAGCCCGTAGCCCGGAAAAACCGGCTATGGACCGAACGCCCTATTTTTGCTCGGGCTGCCCGCACAATACCGGCACCAAAGTGCCGGAAGGAAGCCGCGCTCTGGCAGGGATCGGGTGCCACTTCATGGCGCAGTGGATGAACCGCAACACCGCCGGATTCACGCAGATGGGCGGCGAGGGGGCAAGTTGGATCGGTGAGGCGCCGTTCGTCACCACCAAGCACGTGTTCCAGAACATTGGAGACGGCACTTACTTTCACTCGGGCTATCTGGCCTTGCGCGCCGCCGTGGCGTCCAAGGTCACCATGACATACAAGATTCTTTTCAACGACGCGGTCGCCATGACCGGCGGCCAGCACGTGGATGGCGAACTCACGGTGCCGCAAGTAGTGCGGCAAGTGTTGGCAGAAGGTGTGAAGAAATGCGTGGTGGTGAGCGACGAGCCCGAGAAGTACGGCGGCGGCACTTTTCCCCGGGATGTGGAAACCTATCACCGCGATGACTACGAGCGAGTGCAGAAAGAGTTGCGCGAGATCGAGGGCGTCACCTGCATTGTCTACGACCAGACCTGTGCCGCGGAAAAGCGCCGGCGCCGCAAGCGCAATCTCTATCCCGATCCGCCCAAGCGCGTTCTCATCAACGATCTCGTCTGCGAAGGTTGCGGCGATTGCGGCGTGAAGTCCAATTGCGTGTCCGTACTGCCTCTGGAAACGGAACTGGGGCGCAAGCGCACCATCGATCAGTCTGCCTGCAACAAGGATTTCTCCTGCGTGAAGGGCTTCTGCCCGAGTTTCGTCACCGTGCATGGTGGAACCCTGCGTAAGGGCAAATCGCAAGCAACCAGCACCGACACACCTTTCCCGGTATTGCCCGACCCCACTCTCCCATCCATCGCGGAGCCTTACGGCATCATGGTGACCGGTGTGGGCGGCACCGGTGTGGTGACCATCGGCGCCATCGTCGGCATGGCCGCGCACTTGGAAGGCAAGGGCTTCTCAGGCCTCGACATGGCGGGCTTGGCACAGAAGGGCGGCGCGGTATGGACGCATCTGCAAATCGCCAAGGATCCAGCGGACATCAAGACCGTGCGCCTGGGTTCCGGCGGCGCCAAGGCCGTGTTGGGCTGCGACTTGGTCGTGAGCGCCAGCCAAAAGACCATGGATACCACGCAGCTAGGCGAGACGCGCATGGCGGTCAACACCCATCAGCAGATGACCGGCACGTTCACGCGCGATGCCAACGTTCAGTTCCCCGGAGCCTCGCTACGCAAGACCATCACCAACGGTGTGGGAGTGGACAACGCGTCCTTCGTAGACGCGACGCGAATGGCTACCGCGCTGATGGGCGATTCCATCGCCGCCAACATGTTCATGCTGGGCTACGCGTACCAGAAAGGTCTGATTCCCATATCGGCGGACGCCATCGACAAAGCCATCGAACTGAATGGCGCCGCGATCAAGATGAACCAATCTGCATTTCTATGGGGCCGGCGCACCGCGGTGGATGCCAATGCGGTGGAACGATTGATCGCGCCCAAGGCGGAAAAGGTGACAGTGCAGAAGTTGTCTCAATCTCTCGATGAAATGATTCAACGCCGAGGCGAGTTTCTCACCGGCTACCAAAATGCCGCCTACGCGGAGAAATACAAAGCATTGGTGGATCGGGTACGCCGAGAAGAGCAGCAAAAGGGCAAGGGTCTCGCCGGCTTGACCGAAGCCGTCGCGCGCTACTACTTCAAGCTTTTGGCCTACAAGGACGAGTACGAAGTCGCACGTCTATACACCGACGGCAGCTTCGAGCAGAAGCTCAAGGAGCAGTTCGAAGGCAACTACACGCTGAAGTTTCACCTAGCACCGCCATTGCTGGCCAAGCGCGACGAGAACGGCGAACTCATCAAGAAGGAATATCCAAGCTGGATGATGAGCGCCTTCAAGGCGCTCGCCAAACTGCGCTTCCTGCGCGGCACCGCGCTGGATGTCTTTGGCTACAGCGAGGAGCGCAAGATGGAGCGCCAGTTGATCGAAGACTACGAGCAGCTTGTCGAGCAGTTGCTGGCCAAGCTCACGCCTGACAATCACGCCCTCGCAGTTCAACTCGCCGCCGTCCCCGAAGAGATTCGCGGCTTCGGCCATGTGAAAGAACGGCATCTCAAGGCGGCGAAAGAAAAGGAAGCGAAGTTGTTGGCTGAGTTTCGTTCTCCTGCGCAGAGAAGAGCGGCGGCGTAATCGCCGGCGCCCACGCCCAACGCGGTTGTGCTAGTGCGCCATCCCCCGGATCTTCAAGCGCCTGCGCCCGAGCACGCGCCTCGTCCAGGTAACCCTTGCGCTTGTCTTCGCGCCGAAACGAACCCGCCCCAGCGCTCGCCCGCCCGCACCCATCCTGCGCCACACGAGCAAGCTTCACCACCCCGGCCCGGCCGACATGGACAACGCTTTCCCTTGACTGGGCGGCAAAACAACCCGAGAATCGGCAGGTGCCGAAGCGCGAAACTAGGAAACTAGACTTGCATCAAATTAGGCTTGCATCAGCGCGTTCCCATGTGGCCACCCCTTCGCGCGTTTGGCACAAGCAAAAAGTCGGTACGGCCCGTCACCTGCCTGCCGCCCCTGTTCAAGAATGCCCCCGCGGTGACATTGCGGTCTCGGGGGAAAAATCAAATGAGAGGAAATCTACATGACCAGATCTACGTCCCGCTTTGCGCGCACCGCGTTTGCGACGGCGCTGAGCGCAGCGATGTTTGCTGTGGGAGGCTCGTTTGCAGCCGATCTCGACGGCAAGCGCCTGATCAACTCCGACAAAGAACCAGGCAACTGGATGAGCTACCACGGCTCCTACAAATCCTGGCATTACAGTGCACTCGATCAGATCACTACCAGAAACGCCGGCAAGCTCAAGGAAGCCTGGTCGCACGTTGCGTCCCGCGCCAATCGCGGCCTGCAAGGCATCCCCTTAGCGATCGATGGTGTGCTTTATTACTCCAGCCCCTACAACCAGATCTACGCGCTCGACGGCGCTTCCGGAAAGGTGATCTGGACTTACAAGCACAAACTTAACGAGGACCTGGTCGCCCGGCAAACTCATTCGCCTTATAACCGCGGTATTGCCGCCGGCTATGGCAACATCTACATAGGTACGCTGGACGGCAAACTCGCCGCCGTCGACATGAAGACCGGGAAACTCGCCTGGGAGACCAAACTAGTCGACTCGGAAAAGCTGACCGTGGGGTTCACCGGTGCACCGTTGTTGGTCAAGGATAAGGTCATCATTGGCGCCCAGGGCGGCGAATGGCCAGACCGTGGTCCGATCTTCGGCGTCAACGCCAAAACCGGTGCGCAAGTGTGGCGGTTCTTTACTGCCGGCGGTAACGAAGACACAGCCTCCGACGCCCGCAAAACTTGGGGTGGCGATTCCTATAAGGTCGGCGGCGGCGGCGGCTGGATGGCCGGCAGCTACGATCCGGAAACCGACACGGTATGGTGGGGTACTGCCAATCCGGCGCCGCTGTACGACTGGGCGGGCGACAAGTACATGACCGAAGGTCCGCGTCCGGGCATAAACCTGTACACCTCTTCGGTCATTCTGCTCAATCCGGATACGGGCGATCTAAAGAATTACTTCCAGGTCTTGCCGCACGATGCCTGGGACTACGACCCGGCTTCCGGCGAGCTGATGATGATCGAGCGCGACGGCAAGAAATACGTCGTTCATCCCAGCAAGAACGGTTTTGTCTTTGTATTCGAGCGCAACACAGGCAAGCCCGTCAACGTATATAAAGGCGTGGACGCCATTAACTTCGTCAAGGATATCAAGCCCAACGGCGAACTGGTAGGTCGCTGGGATCCGCCCGAAGGCAAGCACGTTAATCTTTGCCCGGCGATTGCCGGCGGCTACAGCTGGAACGCGGGTACCTACAGCCCGAAGACCGGCCTGCTATACAAGGTTGGCTTCGAGTGGTGCATGGATTTGGAAATCGTCAAGACCGAGCCGGTGACCGAACCTGTCGTTCAGCTTAACATCGGCGCCAACTTCACCATGCACGGCCCCGGGGACAAGAAGGCTTTCGGCCATATCCGCGCCCGCGATCCGATCAACGGCAAGGTGAAATTCGAGATTCCGTACCCCGGCGCGGTGCCGCACGGTGGACTGCTGTCGACCGCTGGCAATCTGCTGTTCGTGCCCGAAGCCGATGGCATGTTCGCCGTTTACGATGCCCGCAACGGCAATAAGCTGTGGAGCCACAACAACGGCCAAGGGAGCAACGGCGGCACCATCAGCTACCTCGCCAAGGGCAAGCAGTACGTGGCCGTGATGACCGGCTGGGGCAGCCTGGTCGGCGACGGTTATGGTGATCTATGGGGCGAGCCCTGGAAGAGCATGCCGAAAGACTCGGGCGTGCTGAAAGTTTTTGCCCTGGACTAGTCGGCACTTTCCGTAGTTACAGCTGCGGTAGCGGAGAAGGGCGGGGACGTCGTCCACGCCCTTTTTC
>JBKKAO010000528.1:0-4659 GCA_046714645.1 Burkholderiales bacterium
GAATGCGTAGGATCGCATCGCGTTCTCCGATCAATCCTAGTACTGCCTCCCCGCGAAAACGAACATGGCCATCGGCCAGCACCGGTTGATCCTTCGGTGTGGGAAAAACAGCGAATGAATTCTCCGGGACATCCGCCGCCGTAATGACTTCCACCACGGCGGGATAGCGGCGCTTGAAAGTATCGAGGTCACCCAAGGTAAAGCGCGCCCTAGGGTGGGGTGAGCGGATCACCCTTAACCACAGACTATCCGGTGGAAATTGATCTGCTCCGAAAAGCTCGGCGCCCTTGAGTTTAGAAATGCCATCCAGCCGGGGAAGTCTCGTTCCCACCGCTTGCCCCGAGGCTGGATGCGGCGTGGGCGCCTTGCCACCCGCGGCGTCCATCACCGCCTCGACGATCTTGCGATAGCCGGTGCAGCGGCAGAGCACACCACCTAGGCCATCGAGCACTTCTTCCTCAGACGGACGAGGGTTCGCGTTCAAGACCGCTTGCGCCGCCATCAACATGCCGGGCGTGCAAATGCCGCACTGCACGGCACCGTGATTAAGAAAGGCCGTTTGCAGTGCACTCAACTTGCCTTGAATCGCGAGTCCTTCCACCGTGATCACCTCGCGGCCATCGCAGGAACCCACCGCGCTCAGGCATGAGCAGACCTGCTTCCCTCCGACCAAGACCGTGCACGCACCACAATCACCCGCGTCGCAGCCGATCTTGGTCCCGGTCAAGCGAAGATCCTCGCGAAGCACATAGGCTAGAGACTTGGCCGGGGAGCATGCCACCTCCACTGGAGTCCCGTTGACCAGGAAGCTCACTCGATGAATCACCGGCACATCCACGGGTTTGTTCATGCACAAACCTCCCGCAATGAATCCCGCACCAGCCCTAAGGCCGCGTGCCGGCGATAACCGGCATCGCCCCGCACGTCGTCCATGGGATTGAGTCCGCACAGATGGCTAGCCTCCACACGCCGCCACGCTTCCTTGGCCGGAGTGTCCACCAAGGCTTGCTCCAATTCGTGCAAGCGCTGAGCCACCGCCGAGCATGCCCCCACGGCGATGCCCGCGCGCATGATGCGATCCTGCTCATCGGTCACCACGCACACCCCTACCATAACGATGGAGATAACCAGGTACCGCCGCGTACCGAGCTTGAGAAAAGTAGACCTCGCCCTGCCCTCGGGTTTGGGGATAAGCACGGCGGTGAGCAACTCACCCCGGGCGAGTCGCGTCTTGCGATTGCCCAGCAAGAACTGAGTGAGAGGCATGAGACGAACACCCGCATCGGATGCTAACTCAACCGATGCATCCAGCGACATCAGCGCCGGCACGCCATCGGCGGCGGGCGAGGCGTTGCACAAGTTACCCCCGATCGTGCCGGCATTCTGAATTTGCGCGCCGCCCACTTCGCGCGCCGCCCGTTGCAACCCGGACAGCCAGCCCGGTAGAGGCGCCTGAACCACATCCGCCCAGGTTACGGTGGCGCCCAATCGATAGTGCTTAGGCTCTTCGGCAATTCCCCGCAGGGCATCGATGCGTGTGATATCGAGGATATCCTCGTCCACCACCCGCCCGACTCTGGCGGGATAGAAGTCCGTCCCGCCAGCCAAGATCTCCAAGGGTTGCCGCGCCAATGCAGCGATGGCTTCGGCAGTGTGTTCGGGGCGCAGGTATAGCGACACAGGATAGGATGAGACGAAACAGGGCAGGAAAAATCGTTATGAAGTGGATTCTACAAACTATGGAGAAGTTACTTCACTTGGCGAATTTGCACAAGCTACCGTAAAATTCCGTATCGGATCGAATCACCGTTCTTTTGAGGATTTTTTTGAGGATTCTCCATGACCCATGTAGTGACCGAATCGTGCATCAAGTGTAAGTACACCGACTGCGTCGACGTGTGCCCGGTGGACTGCTTCAAAGAGGGGCCCAACATGCTCATCATCGACCCCGATGAGTGCATCGACTGCGCGGTATGCATCCCTGAGTGTCCGGTCAACGCCATCTACGCCGACGTGGACTTGCCCCAGGACCAGATGAAATTCGTCGAGATCAACGCCGAGATGAGCAAGACCTGCGAGGTCATCACGGACAAGAAAGAGTCCCCGGCCGACGCGGATGACTGGAAGGACGTCAAGGACAAGCTCCAGTATCTTGAGCGATAGTCCCGTCACCGGCAGACCGAAATCGCCAAGCATGGCGAGCCGGACGCGGCGCGATCCGGAGGGTACACGCCGCAAGATTCTCGATGCGGCCACCGGGGAATTTGCCCGCCACGGCTACGGCGGCGCCCGGATAGAGCGCATCAGTTCAGGTGCTCGCACCGTGGACCGCATGCTCTACTACTACTTCGGCAGCAAAGAAGGTTTATTTCGCGCCGTGCTGGAAAAATCCTATGAAGATCTAGGCCAGGCAGAGCAAGCCCTGAATCTGCGAAACACGCCACCCTTGGAAGGCATGAAGGCCCTGATCGCCTTCACCTGGCGTTATTACTTAGAGCACCCCGAGTTCATTCGAATACTGAATACCGAGAACCTTCAGCGCGGTGTTCACCTGCGCCGGGCTCAGCGCGTGAGCACGCTGGCCTTCCCGCTCCTGTCCATACTGGAAAACTTGCTCGCGCGCGGCGCCAAGGAGCGCGTGTTCCGCAAGAAGATCGATCCCATCCAGATCTACATCACCATCGCGGCGCTGGGTTACTTCTATCTCTCCAACCGGTTTACGCTATCGCGCTTCTTAGCCACCGATCTGATGTCCGCGAAGGCCCTGGATCAACGCTTGGAACACATTACGGACGTGGTATTGGCCTACCTATGTCCGCCGGCTAATCCGCGCCGAACATCCTCGCGATCTTGACAGCGTGCTCGGCTATGCGGAGCGCATTAATGGCCGCCGCGCAGAGCCAGTCCACATAACGGGCGAGGGCGCCATGAAATCTTCCTCATCAAGACGGGAAAGGTCTTGCATGAACTCGCGTTCGCTCACCACCCCCGACGCGAGGATGGCATCCCGGAGTTGATGCAAGTTCGCCTTCATCAATTCGGTTCCCAGGGATCCGCCTTGCGTCATTGACATCCTGCCCTCCGCTGAAATGCTTTCCATTCCGCGAGCACGCAGGCGACCGGCAAGCGCCCGTCCGAATCCCGGCTCGACTCCCCTATCCATCATGACTTTGCGCAACGCTGCCGCGGATTTTAGCGACACTTCCCAAGGATATCGATCCGGGGCCGCAGGCTGGGAGATGGAATCGAACTCCTCCGCGACCAGCCAGCCTCCGGGTTTGAGCGCCGCAATCATTCGGTCCAAGACCTCCTCACGCCTGGGCAAATGTACCAGGACCAATCTAGCGTGAATGAGATCGAAACCCCTATCGGGCAAGGGATCCGAGACGACATCGTGCCGGCACACCTGCAAGTTTGGCCGGTTGATATCGAGCAGGAAGCGGATGTCGATATCTGTCGCCAGCACCCCACCCGTTGCGCCGACTCTGTCGCAAAGCCACTTTGCGATTGAGCCTGGTCCGGCGCCAATCTCCCAACAGCGCCACCCGCTCTGGACGCCAATTCCTTTCAGATGCCGAATGGTGGTGGCATCGTAGAGTTCGCCAAGCGCGGAAAATCTCGCTGGCGTTTGTGGCGCGGCGTTGTCCAGCACATAGCGGCCCATTCGGGAGAACCTCCAACGTCAATTTCAGGCTTTTCCATCTGATGCTTCCTCGAAAATTTTTGAGAAGTTGCGAATGTGCTGAATTCTGCCAAACTCACTCAGCCTTGATGCCCGCTTCCCGAATGATCTTGCCCCAGCGCGAGTATTCGGTCTTGATGAATGTGGCGAATTCCTCGGGGGTCTCGATTATGGGTTCGCCGCCTTGCTCCGCGAACCAGTAGCGCGCTTCTTGGGTTTTCAGGATTTTTGCGATCTCCACGTTCAGCCGAGTGATGATTTCCTTCGGCGTACCCGCCGGGGCACACACACCCATCCAAGCCATGCATTCATAACCCGGCACTCCTGACTCCGCGATGGTTGGAATTTCCGGCAATGTGGCAAGGCGTTTGGCGCTGGTCACCGCCAGTGCCCTGACTCTCCCGGCTTTCACTTCGGGCAACATCATGGAAATGCCGTCGATGGTATAGGACAGTCGTCCCGCGATGAGATCCACCTCCGCTTGGCGAACGCTCTTGTACGGAATATTCGTCACCTCGATCTTGGCCAATCGCCGGAACAGCTCACCCGCCATGTGGGGCGGCGATCCAGCGAGGCCGGAGCCCCAGTTGAGTTGTCCTGGCTTGTCCTTCGCCAGCCGGACAAGATCGGCCACGGAATTCACGGGCACGCCAGGATGGACCGCTAACACCATGGCGCTCACCACCAAGCGCGCCACGGGTGCGAAATCCTTGATCGGGTCATAGCCGAGACGAGTGTAAAGATGTGGATTCAGCGCGAGTGTTCCTTGATGCACCATCAACAGCGTATAGCCGTCCGCGGTGCTTCTGGCTGCCGCTTCTGTTCCGATGCGGCCCGCCGCGCCCCCTCGATTTTCGACCACGATCGGTTGCCCAAGCGCGGGGCGAAGCTTTTCCTCGAGCCAGGGGGCGCGGATATCGGGCGGACTCGCGGCGTCGGAAGTAACAATGAGCTTGATGGGCTTGGATGGATAAGTC
>JBKKAO010000529.1:0-3274 GCA_046714645.1 Burkholderiales bacterium
CAACTTGAGTATCCGCAGCTTGTAGAATCACCGCGTATTCGTCACGGAGGAATCCCGACCACCGCTGCGCGGTTCTCCAATTGCCGTTGTTGGCACTGGAGGAGGCGGGCGTGACAATTTGAACAACGGGGAGACTCATGCGATCACTAATGAATTCACTTCCCGCGCTGCAGGTCGCTCTGCAGGATGCGCGGGAGTATACGCTCACGCTCTACAAGCACCTGACCGAGGAGCAGCGCGACTTTCCGCGGCTGTCCATGGTCAATCCGCCCCATTGGGAACTGGGGCATATTGGCTGGTTTCAAGAGTATTGGTGCCTGCGCCACCGGCCAGGCAAGGAGCCCCTCTCGCCACGCCTGCCCAATGCCGATGCGATGCTCGACTCGGCGATCGTTCCCCACGACGAGCGATGGAAGCTCAACACCTGGCAGTGGGACAGCATCATGGCCTATCTCGAGTCCGTATTGAACGACACCCTCGCCGCATCGGAGAAAACGTCTCCCGAGGAGCGCTACTTCTTTCAACTCGCGCTATATCACGAGGATATGCACGGCGAAGCATTGTTGATGACGCTGCAAACGCTGGGGTTGCCGGCGCCTAAGTTCCGGCCCTTCCATTTGCCCCGCCCAAAGACGCAACCCATCAAACAGGAAGTTGAGTACGCGGGCGCCAAGTTCATGATGGGCGCCGGTCCGCAAAGCGAAGACTTCGTGTTCGACAACGAGAAGTGGGCGCACGAGGTAGAACTGCCGCCCTTCGCTTTGTCCTGCGCCGCAGTCAGCAATGAGCAGTTCATCGCCTTCGTCGAAGCCGGTGGTTACCAGAAGCAAGAGCTCTGGACACAAGAGGGTTGGCAATGGCTGCAAAAAGAGAAACTCACCGCGCCCCGCTACTGGAAGAAGACCGCCGACAATTGGCACGCGCGCCGGTTCGATCAGTGGGAAGCGCTGCTCATGGACAACCCGGTGATTCACGTCAATGCTTACGAGGCGGAAGCCTATTGCAACTTCACGGGTCAACGCCTGCCCTCGGAGGCTGAATGGGAATACGCCGCGCGCGCCGAAGCCTTGTCCGAGGACCGCTATCCCTGGGGCTATGCACAACCGGCAGCCGGTACGGTCAATGTGAATGGACTCTTCGCTGGCCTCACCCCGGTTTCCGCTCTCATCGGATCCGACACTCCCGCTAACGTACGGCAGATGATCGGCAATGTATGGGAGTGGACAGCGAGCGCCTTTACGCCCTACCCCGGTTTTGCAGCGGATCCCTACAAGGAATATTCCGAGCCTTGGTTCCACAACCACCGCGTATTAAAAGGCGGTTGCTTCGCCACGAAATCACGCTTGGTACACAGCCGCTTTCGCAATTTCTATACGCCGGACCGGGGCGACGTGTTCGCGGGGTTCAGAACAGCGCGAACGCTTGAACCGGAGGTGCAGGCGTAACGGAACTGCTCCGCGTTGCGAGTCCGATCCTGCCTAATTCGAGGCGATAGGTAAGAAGAACCGCGCCTGCAATTCCGCCAGCCCGAGCGTTTCCAGTACTTCCTGCAGCCGCTGGGCCGCGCGCCCATCCGCCGAATTCTTGCGGCTGGCGATGATGAGCTCATTCTTCATCGAGTGTTCCCAGCCCACCAGTTCCGTGACGGTGACCCCATAGCCGTGGGCTTCCAGTTGCAGGCAGCGCAGCACGTTGGTGACCTGGCTGCCGAACTCGCGCGTGTGCAGCGGATGCCGCCAGATTTCCGTGAGCGCACTCTTGGTCAATTGCTCGCCCTTGTGCCGACGCAATACACCGGCCACTTCCGCCTGGCAGCAGGGCACCAGCACGATGAATTGCGCCTCCTTCGCCAGCGCAAAACGGATGGCGTCATCCGTGGCGGTGTCGCAGGCGTGCAGCGCCGTGACGACATCCACCCGCTCGGGCAGCCGCTCCGAGGCGACGGATTCGGCCCCTGAAAGTTTGAGAAACTCCATGCCCTTGAAACCCAGTCTGCCAGCCAGCGCGCGCGATTTCTCGACTAAGTCCTCGCGCGTTTCGATACTGAAAACACGATGATTTGCGGGCATGCCCTTGAAGAAGAGATCGTAGAGAATAAAACCGAGATAAGACTTGCCCGCGCCGTGATCGGCTAGGGTTATGTCCGGGCGCTGCGTCATGACCTTGCGTAGCAGCGGCTCGATGAACTGATATAGGTGATGCACCTGCTTCAGCTTGCGCCGGCTGTCCTGGTTGATCCGGCCCTCGAGGGTCAGGATGTGCAGTTCCTTGAGCAACTCCAGGGATTGTCCTGGGCGCAGATCTAACGCGTCCTTGCCACCGGATACAGCGTCTTGCTTGGCGGCTGACTTGGGGCTCGTCATGGACTGAGAGTATTCGCGCCCACCGCGGCCAGCTGCTCACCGGCCAGCCAGCGCCACTCGCCTGGCGCGAGATCCGGCGGCAATGCTAGATCGCCGATACGGCTGCGATGCAGTCCTTCCACCTGATTGCCCACGGCCGCCAGCATGCGCTTCACCTGATGGTATTTACCCGAGGTAAGCGTGAGCGTGATCTGGCACGGCCCCATCGTGACGCAGGCGGATGCCTGCACCGGCTCCGGGTCGTCCTTAAGCCGCACGCCGGCCAGTAGCTGTGCCACTTGCCGTGGCGAGACGGGTTCGCTGGTCGTCACGTCGTACACTTTCGCCACGTAATATTTGGGTGAGGCCATGCGGTGAATGAACTGGCCATTGTCGGAGAACAACAGCAAGCCCGTCGTGTCCAGGTCGAGCCGTCCCACGGCCTGCACCCCGCCGCGGCCCCGTTCACGCAGCGGCGCGGGCAGCAAGCTGTAGACGCTGGGATGCGACTTGGGATTTTGCGAACATTCGTAAGCGGCAGGCTTGTGCAGCATGAGATAGGCATCGGCGTGGAATAGCCAGCGTTCGCCCTTGACAGTGAACTCGAAGGGCGCCGCATCCACATCGAAGGTGGCGGAGGGGTCATCGCAGGTAGTGCCACTGGCGCGCACTTCATCTTGCGCGATCAGCGCGCGGCACTGCCTGCGCGTGCCGAAGCCCTGGCTGAATAGAATCTGCTCCAGATCCATGGGCCGGCCGTCTCGTGTTACCTCACATCAACGCTAAGGACTCGCGCCGCTAATTGATGTTCACATCTGCCCGATGAAATCCCGCTTACCGATCTCTACGCCGCAATGGCGAAGGATGTCGTAGGCCGTGGTGGTGTGGAAGAAAAAGTTTGGCATCACGCTGTGCAGCAGGTAGGGCTGTCC
>JBKKAO010000530.1:0-4648 GCA_046714645.1 Burkholderiales bacterium
GAACACGGCTCTGAGCTTGTCGTCGGCGTTGATCATGCGCTTGTTGGCAGCGTCCTGCAGGCTATTCTTCTTGATATACACCCAGAGCTTGCTGGTGACCTCGGTACGCGGCATCGCGGTGGTGCCGATAACGGCCGCGAGGGCGGCGCTGGGGGTCATGGGCTTCATGAAGGCTGCGTTGGGCTTGCGCTTAGCCGCGGCCGGCTTCTTGGCGGCTGGCTTCTTCGCAGCAACGGCTTTTTTAGGAGCAGCCGCTTTCTTCGGAGCTGCTTTCTTCGCCGCGGGCTTTTTGGCGGGTGCTGCTTTCTTAGCCGCAGGCTTTTTGGCGGGGGCCTTTTTGGCCGGACTCTTTTTGGCAGTTGCCATCGTGATTGTCTCCAAAGGATACGTCGCGCTCTCGTAGGCGTCCTCTCCTGGAGCGCCACTGCGCGGCGTGTGGAGAATGCCTAGTGATGATGCCGTTGTCAATCGGTAATCGCTCGATTTTCCTTCTGAGAACGCACTATTTTAAGGAGGCGCTCCATGGCGGCGTCATGTGGCGACGCTTCGCGATGCTTGGCGCCCTGGCCTGTGCGCGCCCCTCGTGACCTTAAGCATGGCTTAAGTCCACCGCACCGCCCACCAGGAAGCCAGCGAGGTCTTCGACTATCACTTGAAGCAGATCGCGTTCACGCTGCAAGACCAGCCTTTCGAGGATCAAGACATCCTGGGCACTCTGGAGGAGGAAGCGGAGCGAGTCTGGCCCTTCGCGAAAGACGAATAGCGAGAGAATGAACCTTTGCTCTCAGCAGTCCCGATGGGAGACGTTTTACCCCGGCTTGATGTGCTCGATGCCGACGATGCCGTGATGTTATGATGATTCGGCATCCTTGGAAATCATACGGGCATAGTCATGCGTACCACCATCGATCTTGACTCGGAAATTCTGGCCGCCGCCAAGAAGCTCGCGACCGCTCAATCCAAAAGCATTGGAAGGGTCATCTCGGAGCTAGCCAGAGCAGGGTTGGAGGCGAGATTCAGGCGCGCTCACGGCACAAACGCCGGGTTTCCTGTGTTCAAAGTGCGAAAATCAGCAGCCCCTATTGCGCTAGAAGACGTCAAGGGAGACGAGGATTCGTTTTGAAGGCATATCTTCTGGACGCGAATGTACTCATCGCCCTCGCATGGCCACAACACGTGCATCACGCCGCCGCACACAAGTGGTTCGCGAAGAAAGGCAAGCGTGCATGGGCAACCTGTGCCATCACGCAACTTGCGTTCGTCCGAATATCGTCCAATCCAGGCATCATCGCGGAAGCCGTATCCCCACGAGAAGCTTGTAATGTCCTTGAGAAGATCACCAAGCTACCCGGTCATCAATTTTGGGCGGACACCGTGGAAGTCTGCTTGTTGGATGAGCTGAAACAAGTCACGCTTGTCGGATATCGGCAGGTAACCGACGCATACCTTATCGGACTCGCTCGTCTTCATCAGGGGTATATCGCCACATTGGATCGAGCCATGCCAGAGCTTGCGCCGACTTTGCCCGGCGAATCGTCGATGGTTGAATTGATCGAATAGTACGTTAGAAAGGGATGGGTTTTACCATCCTACGCCGCCACGTAAACCACCCCGTCGACAATGTGGTAGCCCTCGCCTTGCGCACCGAGTATGAGCGGATTGAAATCCACGTTGACGACTTTGGATTCAGGTTCACTCAACATTCGTCCGACCGCCATACAAGCATCGGCCAGCGAGACGACATCCATGGGAGGATCGCCGCGAATGCCATCGAACAGCGGGCCGATGCGCAGCCGCTTGACCGCGCGATACACGTCGCTCTCGCCAAAGGGCCAGAGCAAGAGCTGGGTATCGGGAAGGGCTTCCACGTACTTGCCCCCATCACCGATGAGGACGACCGGGCCGAATACAGGATCGATGCGTCCGCCTAGCATCAGTTCACGCTGACCCTTGGCCATACGCGCGATGATCACACCATTGGCCGTGGCGCCCGCGATGCGCAGAGTCTTGTCGAAATCGTTGTAGAGCCTGCGCACCTGCTCTTCATCGTTCACATTGAGTTTGACCAAGCCCCACTCCGATTTGTGCGCGATGGTGGGCGAACAACCCTTGATCACAACCGGCTCGTTGAACTCATGGAAGGCGGCGGCAGCGGCTTCAACGTTATCGCAATAGCGATGATCCACCACGCGCAGTCCGTATTGCGCTGCGAGCTTCAGGCTCTGGGCTTCGTCCAGCATGCGCAGATCTTTGGGTATTTCGCGCAACACACCGATGGGCACCATTCCACCCCTGAGCTGCGCGGCTTGGATCAACTCCAGATGGGATAGGTACTGATTCAAGGCCGCGATGGCTTCGCTCTCCGTGGCGAACACGGCCATGCCCTGGGCCTTGAAACGATCGGCCACCAGCGCTTGCGGTGCCGACACGACCAGCGGCTTACCCGTGCGCTTGGCGAACACAGCGGAGTCGGCGGCGAAGGCCGCCACGTCGTACCCCTCGCCCGCCACGGGGATACCAATAAAAAAAGCGTCCGCCACCGGATCCTTGGCAATCACGGGCAGAATCTGGCTGAATAACGCGCTGTTGCTCAAGAGCGCGGCGGTTAAATCGATGGGATTGGTGGTGGTAGCAAAGGCCGGCAGAATTTTTTTGAGATCCTCCTTCGTGCCCGCGCTAAGGGTTGCCATGGGCATGCCCGCGGCGCTCGCCACGTCGGCCGCCATGACGCAGACCGCACCGGAGTTACTGATGGCCACCAGCTTGCGGCCCTTGGGCTTCCAGCCCTTGAGATAGAGCTCCGCCGAGCCCATCCATTCATTCACGTCCTTGGCGCGCCAGATGCCATGCTGTTCGAGGAAGGCGTCCACCACCCGATCCTCATTGGCCAAGGCGCCGGTGTGCGAGCGCGCCGCCTCTTGGCCCGCCACGGAGCGGCCGGACTTGAGCGCGATGATGGGCAAGCCGCGCTCGCGCGCCACCAAGGCGGCGTCGGCGAGCGCTTGCGCGTCGCGAATGTTCTCCAGATAGATCAGCAGCAATTTCAGATCTGGGTCTTCCGCGACCACGGCCGCCAGTTCCGCCACGTTGGCATCCGCATCGTTACCGGTGGCGTGGCAATGGCGGATGCCTAACCCCCGCGCGCGCAGCAGCGCATAGGGCACCACGCTCATGGCGCCGCTCTGGCTGATGATGCCGATGGGGCCATCCTTCGCCGGTGTTTCGATGAACATGGTGGAGAAATTTAGGATGGCGCCGCTGGAAAAATTGGCCAAGCCCTGGGAGTTGGGGCCAATTAGACGCATGCCCTTGGCCCGCGCGGCGTCCACCATCTCGCGTTCTTGTTCACTCCCGCGCAGATCGCTGGTTTCGCCAAACCCCGACGAAAAAATCACCGTGGCGCGCACCCCCATGTTGGCGCACTCCCTCACCGCCACGACGGCGGCATCGCCGGGTACCGCCACGATCGCCACTTCCGGCACTTCGGGCAGCGCGCTCAAGGCGGGGTAGCACTTGTACTTTTGCACGTCCTTCCGGTTGGGGTTGATGGGGTAGACCTTGCCCTTGTAACCGTGGCGGCCAAGGTAAAGCAGCGGCCGCCCGCCGATTTTGTTGGGATTCTCCGAGGCGCCGATCAAGGCAATGGAGCGAGGGTTGAGAAGTGCCCTGAGCGGTGCTTTGTGTTCTTCGTTCATGGTTGTATGTAATCTGTTGCGAGATGCTTGCTGGGAGCCTCGACGTTGGCATGATCACGGCCGCGCGCGAAATCGAGGAATGTTCCTTCCGCCAAATTCAGTAAAGCTTGCGATAACCGGGTCACCGATTTTCAGTCCGGCCTCGCCGTGCGCCATCACGCGAAATCCTTCCGCGCAATCCACGAGGACTATGGTGTAGGGCGCATAGGCGCGCAGGGCTTCCGCCGGCGCGCGAGTGACCACAGTCGCGGCATACACCACACCCTCGCCTGATGCCTGAGCGGTTAGCGGAGACTCGTTACCGCAAGACGGACAGAATCCGCGCCTCATGTACCAGACCGAAGAGCAGGCGGGACAAGATTGATAGGCGATCCCCGCCTCGCCCTGGGTCCAATCGAGTACGCTGCCGCTCATACTTGCTCCAATTCCAGGCTGACGTGAGAGGACAACACGCCCCCATCGCCATGCAAAAAAGCAAGCGAGGCATCCTTCACTTGCCGGTTCCCCCCGCGTCCCGTCATCTGCGCATGGGTCTCCGCGAGGTGAGCCATGGCCCCGCCCGCCCCGCAGTGGCCATAGGAGAGCAGGCCGCCGTGGGTATTCAAGGGCAAGGCGCCGTTCTGATTAAAGTATCCGTCGCGCGTCATGTTTCCGGCTTGGCCGCGAGGCGCGAAGCCGATCTCTTCCAAGAGAATGGTGAGGGTAATGGTGAAGCTGTCATAGATGGCCGCGTACCGCACATCCTTCAAACCGGCCTTGGCCGGTCGCAATGCGCGTTGAGCACATTCGCCGGCGCCGAACTGGGTCAAACTCTTGGCGACCGTGACATGCTGATGCGTGTGCGCCTGGCCGGTGCCGATAATGCGAACGCCATAGCCATTGATACGCTCCTTGCTGACGACAAACGCCGCGCCGCCATCGGATACGGGGCAGCAGTCCAGCAGCTTGAGCGG
>JBKKAO010000531.1:0-4599 GCA_046714645.1 Burkholderiales bacterium
CTGTATTCGCGGTTGCAAATCTCAGTGAGAGGCATGCCCACGATATGAACATCGTCGCGAAACTTGGATTTGGGTAGCGGCTTGGACGAATCGTAGAACAGGTAACCGCCCGTCTCGATTTCCTTAAGATCCTCGTCCCAGGTCTGAGGATTCATGGCCACCATCAGATCCACACCGCCGCGGCGCCCCAGGTAGCCGGAATCCGACACCCTCACCTCGTACCACGTCGGCAAGCCCTGGATGTTGGAGGGGAAGATGTTGCGCGGGCTCACCGGCACCCCCATCCGCAGAATGGCCTTGGCGAACAGTGCATTGGCCGAGGCGGAGCCCGAACCGTTAACGTTGGCGAACTTGATGACGAAATCGTTGGTGGCGGTAATCGGCTTCATGGACAGTTCGAATTCAAGCCGGTAGCGGTTCTTTCTTCGGGGTCCGGCTCCGGCAAGCGGGGCCCGCGCGGGTTATTTCCAGATAGTGTTTCTGCATGTCCCAAGCACCCGTGGGGCAGCGCTCGGCGCACAGCCCGCAGTGCAGGCACAGGTCCTCATCCTTGGCCATGATGCGCCCGGTTTTGAGGGTGTCCGATACATAGATGTCTTGCGCGAGATTTTGGGCTGGCAGTCTGAGACGATTACGTAAATCTTCTTCCTCGCCGTTGGCGGTGAAGTTGATGCAATCGATGGGGCAGATGTCCACGCAGGCATCGCATTCGATGCACAGCTTGGGAACGAACACCGTTTGCACATCGCAATTCAGGCAGCGCTGCGCCTCGGCGAAGGCCAGCTTCGGATCGAAGCCCAGCTCAACCTCTTCCTTGATGTTGCGCAAGGTGATGGCGTTTTCCTTGATGGGCACCTTGAAACGGTGGGCGTTGGAGATATCGTTGTCGTAACTCCACTCATGAATGCCCATCTTTTGCGAGGTGACGGCGACCTTAAGCGCGGGTCGTTCGCGAAGGTCCTCGCCGTGGAGAAACTTGTCGATGGACACCGCCGCGGCTTGGCCATGGGCCACCGCCCAGATGATGTTCTTGGGCCCGAAGGCGGAGTCCCCACCGAAGAACACTTTCGGATGGGTGGATCGCATGGTCACCGGATCCACCACCGGCATGCCCCACTCGTCGAACTCCAAGCCGATGTCGCGCTCTATCCAGGGGAAGGCATTCTCCTGGCCCACGGCCACCAACACATCGTCGGCCTCCATGTGAACGTCGGGTTCGCCGCTGGGTACCAGGTTGCGCCGGCCTTTGGCGTCGTACTCGGCCTTGACTTTCTCGAAGACCATGGCGCTCAAGCGGCCATTGTGGTGAGTGACGGACTTTGGTACCAGGAAGTTGTGGATAGGGATGCCCTCATGCATCGCGTCCTCCTTCTCCCAGGGGCTGGCTTTCATCTCGCCGAACCCGCTGCGTACCACCACGCGTACGTCCTCTCCACCTAAGCGGCGGGAGGACCGGCAGCAGTCCATGGCGGTGTTGCCCCCGCCCAGGACAATGACTTTCTTGCCGATGCTCGTGGTGTGTCCGAAGGAGACGCTGGAGAGCCAGTCGATGCCGACGTGGATGTGCTTCGCCGTTTCCTTGCGGCCGGGGATGTCCAGGTCTCGGCCGCGCGGCGCGCCGCTGCCGGCGAAAATCGCGTCGAAGCCTTCGTCGATGACCGCCTTGAGGCTCTCTACACGCCGCCCATAACGCATCTCCGGTCGCAGGCCCAGGATATAGCCCACCTCCTCGTCCAGGACTTTCTCAGGCAAACGAAACTTAGGGATTTGCGTGCGCATCATGCCGCCCGCGTAGGGGTCGGCCTCGAAGATCACCACGTGGTAGCCCAGGGGCAGAAGGTCTCGCGCCAGGGTCAGGGAGGCGGGACCGGCACCGATGCAGGCGACGCGCTTGCCGTTCTTCTTTAGGGGTGGCTTGGGAAGCCGGTGGGTGATGTCGTCTTTGTAGTCGGCCGCCACGCGTTTCAGACGGCAGATGGCGACGGGTTCCTCCTCGACCCGCCCTCGCCGGCAGGCCGGCTCGCAGGGGCGGTCGCAGGTGCGGCCCAAAACACCGGGAAAAACATTGGATTCCCAATTGATCATGTAAGCGTCGGAATAACGCCCCGCGGCGATCAATCGGATGTACTCGGGAACAGGTGTGTGCGCGGGGCACGCCCATTGGCAATCCACAATCTTGTGAAAGTAATTGGGATCGCCGGTATCGGTCGGCTTCAAATCTCCTCTCCACAGCTTAATTTGCTCTTCTTGCCCGGTGGTACCCCGAGGAGCCGAAGTACCTAGGTGAATAGCACTAAAGTGGGGCGTAATGCTACGCCTAAGCGGTCACTGAGGAAAGACGCCGGAGGGTGTTTTTCTGGAGAATGCGCTCGGCCGGATCAAGGCATAGGGTACGTTTCACGCACCGTGGTGCGCAAGCGCACCCTATGCGGGTTGTACACTGCGGCGTTGGCTGCGTCCTCCGACCTGCAATGCGGTGGTGACACCAAAGATAAGGAAAACTCCGATGCCTATGAATAGCCATCCGGGCTGGTGGGCATCCATCATGGCGCCGAACAACATGGGCGCAATGGCGAGGCCGACATCCAGCCCGGAGTAGACCACCCCGTAGACTCTACCCGTAGCCCCGCGCGGAGCGGCCGCTCGTACCATCAAATCCCGCGAGGGGCCGGCCAATCCGTTCCCAAACCCGATGAGCGCCAAAATGGCAACCACCAGCCCGGTGCTGAACCATCCGGTGGCGAGACACATCGCCAACATGCCTGAGGTGGCCAGCGCGCCGGCCACGACATTCTCGTGATGTTGCGCGCGCGCAGCGAGAAATCCTCCCGTGAGCAAGCCCAATGCGCTGGCGCTCATGTATACGGTAATGCTCATGCTCGCGGCGGCGTTGGAGATTCCATAGATCTCCTTGAGGGCGCTGGGCGCAAAAATCTGGATGCCGCCCAAGGCGATGGCGGTGACGAAGAAGAACCCAAACACTAACCACACGGAGCGGATGGTCAAGAACGAGAGCGAGTCGCTTGGTGTCGCTCCCGGTTTGGTGCCCGGCCCGCCGGTCCTCAGATCCGCAGGTTCCAGTACGTCGCGGTAGGCCACCAGCAGCAGCAGTACGACGGTGGCGAGCGCTGCCGCCGCCAGTAAGGCCACACGCCAGAGAAACAAGGTGCTCAGCCCCGCCAGGAAAATGGGCGCCACTGCCCAGCCGGCGGTTCCCATGACGCCATGCATGCTAAAGGCGTGGCCAAGCCGGGGCGTGCTCACCCGCTTATTGAGCAAGGTGAAGTCGGCCGGGTGGAACACCGAATTGCCCAGTCCGGCAACTCCCGCGAAGATCATAAGCGAAAGGTAAGACTGACTGGCGGCCAGCCCCAGCGCGGCCACGGCCAGGAACAATACTCCGGCCATGAGCACTGGCAGCGCCCCCTTTCGATCCACCACAAACCCACCCAACGCCTGCCCCACCCCCGACACCACGAAGAACACGGTCATCAGCAAGCCCAATTCCGAATAGCTCAGGCCGAAGGCATCCTTCAGCCAGGGGAAAAGCGGCGCCAGGATCAGGTGAAAGAAGTGAGAGGTGCCGTGGGCGATCCCAACCAGGGTAATGACCTGCGCATCGTTAACGCCCGAGGGGGCGGCTTTGGTGGTATCCATCAGAAGAAGGCAATGGTTCGAACTTCGATACTTTCCCGCGTTGGGGCGTCCGGCAGGCTGGTGGGGTCTTCGAAGGCGCTATGCGGCATGAAGCGCGCGCGCCCGTCCAATTCCGAGTCGTAGCACTTCAACATCAGCGCGTGGCTGGGTTCCATCTTGGGGAAGTAGTACCACTGGTGGTTCGCGGAATAGCGCATGGTGTAGATCTCCCCGGTGCGGTCGGGATAGCGTAGATCCAGCCGGATACGATCCTCCGCCACCGTGGTGGTGGCATCACATACACCCAGAGGGAGTTCCTCGACACGGCGGTGGATGGGCTTCCACAAGTTGAAAAATGCCACTCGGCGTTGGAGCAAAGTGTCGGCCTCGTCGGGCAGCGTGTCGCGCACCCGTTGCGGACCGGATTTGGGCGTGTAATCGCTATGCACCAGTCGCACAGGGTTGGCGGCGGAAGTGGTGAGATTTTTGATCGCTTTGCTGCGAATGTTGTAGTCAAAGACATGCACCCGCTTGGCTCCGGCATGGCCGCGCACGAACTCGGCGACCTCTCTGAAAAATTCGCTCCGCACCGCCGCGTCGTCCTCAAAACGATCGAAGGTAATGGCACAGGGCTCGAGTTTGAAGCCCTCACGGTCCAGGCTGAAGGAACCGGCCTTGTCCCATCCGTCGCGGATCTGGACCTCTCGCGGGTCGTTTCCAGGCGGATTCACCACCGTGCCCGGGGGCGGGTCGTAGAAATAGACCTCCGGCGTGAGGCCGTTATCCAAAGTGTAATTCAGAGTGGAACGTACGAAGGTTTCTTTCATCATTTTGCTTCCGTGCAAGGCCAATTAGCGGTTGCATTCAGTATAGCCGCCCGCGGTCAATGCTGTTAAAGTTGGCGGCACAATAAAACCAAAAGTTGGGGGAGCCGCCTAGGTTCTCGTGTGTGGTGTGAAGGTC
>JBKKAO010000532.1:0-10304 GCA_046714645.1 Burkholderiales bacterium
GGCGGTGGCTTCGTCCGGCTTCCACGGATCATGGCCCCACAATCCGGGAAGCATCCAAGCCAGCCACAGGCCCAACACCAGGACAAGCGTGGGGACCGGCAAAGGGGAAACGCTCGGCGGGGATGCCGTAGGAGCCATGGCAGGCTTAGTTCGCATCGTGTCTATTCGCAGGGGTGACATCCGTCACCGGAAACGAAAAAGGCAGCCATCGGCTGCCTTTTACGCGGAGACAGCGGCGATCAGGCCGGGGCTGCCTTGCCTGCGGATTTGGGCGCCGACTTGGCGTAACGCTGTCTGAATCGCTCAACTCTTCCCGCCGTATCCACGATCTTCTGTTTGCCAGTATAGAACGGATGGCATGCGGAGCAGACCTCCACGTGCAACTCCCGTCCGAGCACCGAGCGCGTATTGAATGTGGTTCCGCAACTGCAGATTACTTTTATCTCTTTGTAGTCAGGATGAATTCCGGCTTTCATGAAGGGCTCCACCAAGGACTTTGCCTAGGATCAAAACATGGGGGGCGCGCATTATCCTTGACTCGGTAGTACATTGCAATGACCGTGTCTACGAAACCCGCTCCATAACGGACATCGCTTCCCTGAGCTTCTGCGTGTTGAATCCCGGCGCCCGCGCGGCGTCCAGCATTACCTTCTCTTTTCGCGCCATGAGATCGATGGCGGCGGGGAGCTTTTCCGCTTCCGCCGCTGTGAATACGACTGAGCCGTGCAAGTCGGCGTGCACGAGGTCGTTGGGGGTGACCACCATGCCCAGCACATCGACGCGCTGGCCCACATCCACCACGTGCACGAAGGCGTGGCTAGGCGAGAGCGTCGCGGCCAGACAGAGGAATTGCGGATGCATGGTATCCAGATCGCGCATGGAGCCGTTGGTGACGGCACCCACGCAGCCTAAGCCCCAGTGCACGTTGGTGTTCACCTCACCCCAGAAGGCGCCGGTACCGGCTTGATGATCCACTTCTTGAATGACCGTTACCGTGGGGCCCGGCGGTTGCGCGACGTGTTCGTAGTAGGCCAGCAGCTTTTCCTTGCGATTGGCCGGATCGAAGGGCGTGGAGGAACGAATGCTCGCGGTGCGTGCGTAACCTACGATGGGAGGCAACTTGGGGTTGCAGGCAATGAGGCGCTGGCGGCTAAACCCAGTGGCAAAACGGCCCCCGCGCACGATCTCCAGCGCGTTCACGATGGTGGGGGTGTCGAAACCTTTCAAGTGTTTGAACAATGTGTCCATAGAGTCTCCTCTTAGAGCGATTGCAGAAATTGCAGCAAGATCACGCGATCGGTGCGGGACAAACGCGCAAAGGCATCCCGCGATTCGCGCGCGTGGCCACCATGCCATAGGATAGCCTCTTGAGCGTCGCGTGCGCGCCCGTCGTGCAGCAGACCTACCTCGGTACCCATCAGACCCAAGCCCCACAGCGGTGGTGTGCGCCACTCGTTTGCCTTGGCCTCGAATTCTCCGAGTTGATCGGCGAGCGCCTCTCCCATATCGTGCAGCATGAGATCGGTGTAAGGACTGATGACGGCCGCACTTGCCAGCGAGGTGCGCAGCTCGCTCGCGTGGCAGGCGTCGCAGTGCAATTGGGAGAACAAACGCGCCCCCTTGGCGCTGGACTTGCGCGGCGCCGGCACCGCAAGGCCTTGGAGGTAGGCGGTGAGGTTATCGAGCTGCTCGTCCTTCAGCTCAGGATGGGCAACGGTCTCGGTCGCCGCGCAGGCCGTTTGCACGGGCGAGCAATTCTCGGTGGGGAATAAGGAGGACGTGACACCGATGTCCTCCAAGAAGGCGGTGGCAGCTTGTTGGCGCAAGCTGGGTTGGCTTGCCTTCCAACTGAAGCGCCCTCGAACCCAGGTCTGGGATCGATGATCCCACACGCGAGGAACGTGTCCTTCGTAACCCAGGCTGCGCTGATGGGCGCGCAGGCGATCGAATTCCCTCTCATCGATGGTTTCCAACAATCCCAAGCCCACGAGCCGGGGCGCGATGCGAAGCGAGGTCCGCGTATCGCCGGACAACGGACCGTGGGCAAGATCGTACAGTTGCGGTTCCGCATAGCGTAGCCAGATGACCTCGCCATCGTGCAACACCACGCGATGCTCGTGCCAGCGAAGCCGGACTTGGCCTTCCGCGGGGACGCGGCCCAGAATGCCTTGGGTGCTGAGTTGTCTTCCGTAAATGGGATGCGGGGTTGGTTTGCCATGAATGTCTGGCACCGCGAGCCGGACCACCATCAGCGCCATCGGGTCTTCACCGGCCGGAGTGCGGCCGTTGCGCTCATGGCATTGCGCGCAAGACCGCGCGTTGGATAAGGGTCCGCGACCCCACTGTCCGCCGATGGAAGGGAAGGGCACCCAACGCCGTTCGAACTCCTCCTTTCCTTGTGCGAACAAGGCTAGTTCGGGCGCGCCAAGGCGAGGTTGTGGCTGCTGAAAAGCGAAGGAGGATGCGCCCTCGACGATGAAGGCGTCTCGATTCGAGAAGGACTGTGCCGGACCGGAGCCGCCACAGGCGCTGAGCGTGGTGATCGCCACCGCGACGCACAGAGCAAGAAAACTCCTCGCCAGGTGGCCGTACACCTCCGCTATCATGCCGCCGGTCTCCAGGGTCTGTTGACATATGTTTCGTGGGCGCGAGGCGGACAATGCGGGATGCAGTGCAAGGCGCACCGGCTCGGCTGGGTTGGGCACCCACCGAGGCGGTGCAACGAGGCAATGCGCCCGCAGTGCCCGCCTCCCTTCGGGTTGCCCCCAGGAAGACCGAGGGATGCGTTACTCGGCTTGCGCTTGTTCCAACAAGCGGCTGCACCTCGCGCCTTGCCCTCGGTCTTCCTGGGGGCAACGCGCTCAACGAAATATATGTCAACAGACCCTAGTCACTGAATTTCGACGGGGCCCGGGGAGGGAGCCCGTCCTGCGCCTATAATCGTGCCTCTGGTGGCAAACTCCTTTCATTCATTCAAGAGGTTCTTATGCGACGAAACTGGATATCCGCGGCGCTTGTGGTGGCGGGTCTATCCGTTGCCGGGATGATGGCCGCGACCTCCGCAGAAGATGGAAAGCCGGGCGCGGTATTGCCGCCTCCGAGCTTGTTCGACGACGCACCGGCCCAGGTACGGGCAGTGGAATCTCCCACCGGCTTGCCGGCGCCGGCCGTTGTGGCTGCTAAACCTGCGCCGGTGAGCGTTGAGGCGCAAGCGAGCCTGCCTGATCCTATTCTTTTGCACTCCGCGCAACCTCCCCAAGCCGTATGGTGGAAGCCGTGGACGTGGTTTTCGCGGCGCGCTGCGCCACAGCAAGTAGTGGAGCCAACACCGGCCCCTCGGCCAGCCAATACCGCGGAGGGCTACGCATTGGACAGCCCGTCGAAGATCATTCGCAGCGGGATGGGAACCTGCTTGAAGACCGGAAGCTGGGAGGGCGCCGCCGCGGGCGATTGCGATAGCGCCATGGCCCAGCAGGAACCCGCTGTGAGCGTGAGTCCGCCGCTGGCGGCAGCCATGGAGCCGGCGCCAAGCGCTGTACCGCCTAATCCTGTTGTGGTTTCCGCGCTGGCAGCGGAACGCGAAATTTCGCGCCAACCTTTAGCGGAAACCGATCGTTTCGACAGCGTACGCGGAGCATCTGAGAATCAGACCGGCGGCGCGGCGCAGCGCGATGCGCGAGCAAAGCGCAACCCAGCCGAAGTAAAATCCGAAGAGATGATCGAGGTCACAGGCCGTGGCGCCGATAAACCACTGAGCATGTCCTCCGAGGCGCTGTTCGCCTTTAAGAGCGCCAAGCTCCTTTGGGCCGGTAAAAAGCAGCTAGACGGGGTGGCCGCGCAACTCGCGGATGGGGACTATCAGAGTATCCGTGTGGTGGGCCATTCGGACAAGATTGGAAAGCCCGATCGCAACAAGAAGCTTTCCTTGCGCCGGGCGCAAGCCGTCAAGGAGTATTTGGTGGTGAATGGTGCGGAGCCTGATCGCATCGTGATCCATGGGCGGGGGGCGGATGAGCCCGTCACTCGCTTGGGACAGTGCGACGGGCTCGCCATCCAAGCGCGCCGCGCCTGCCTAGCGCCAGATCGACGCGTCGAGATTGTAGTGACTCGCGCCTTGGCTAAGAATAAGCCAGACGTCCACGCGGCTCGGCAGTGATGGCGAATCGCTGAGGTATGGACAATCGCATAGGCAATGCGGAAACGCGAAACATGGCGCTGTTCTGCGATTTCGAGAACATCGCGTTAGGCGCCCAAGACGCCAAGTACGAAAAATTCGATATCAGCAAGATTCTCGAGAAGCTGCTGGTCAAAGGTAGTATTGTTGTAAAGAAGGCCTACTGCGATTGGGAGCGCTACAAGACCCACAAGGCAGCGATGCACGAAGCCTCATTCGAGTTGATCGAAATTCCGCACGTGCGCCAGTCTGGGAAGAACTCCGCCGATATTAGGCTAGTGGTGGATGCCTTGGATCTTTGCTACACCAAGGCGCATCTCGATACCTTCGTCATCATCAGCGGTGACTCCGATTTTTCGCCCTTGGTGAGCAAGCTGCGAGAGAACAACAAGGAAGTCATCGGTGTGGGGGTTAAGCAGTCCACCTCGGACCTGTTGATCGCTAATTGCGATGAGTTCATCTTCTACGATGACCTCGTGCGCGAAGACAAGACTGCCAAGCGCGGACGGCGGCGTGGTACCGCACCGGCTTCCAGCACAAAGGCGGCGGCGCCCAAGCAAGCGCCCGCCGAAGCGGAGGACAAGACCCAGCAGGCGCTAGATTTGGTGGTGGATACCTTTGAAGCCCTGGTGACCGAGCGTGGCGAGGGAGACAAGATTTGGGGTTCCATGATCAAGCAAGCCTTGAAGCGCCGTAAGCCGGGATTCAATGAGAGCTACTACGGCTTCAAGAGTTTTAGCAGCTTGCTTGATGAAGCCCACTCGCGCGGCCTCCTCGATCTGGAGCACGACGACAAATCGGGCGGCTATGTGGTGCGGGGTGCCCTCGCGGAAGTTTCCTGATTGGCACCGCCTTTCGTTGACCTGCGGCAGTGCAGCACGGTAACATTCTGCGGCTTTTTGGATGGATCTGTCCGCCGAACACTTGAGATGCGCAAACCCTTGGTAGTGGGCAACTGGAAGATGCACGGAAGCTTGGCGGCGAACGCCAAGTTGCTGAGCGCCCTGGCGCAAGGGTGGACGAGTGCGAAGACCGTGGATTGCGCGGTGTGCGTGCCATTTCCCTACTTGTATCAAGCCCAAGGACTGTTGGGGGCCAGTGATATTGCCTGGGGTGCGCAGAATTTGAACGCCGAAGCACAGGGCGCTTTCACCGGCGAGGTTTCGGGACCTATGTTGCGCGACTTTGGTTGCCGCTTCGTGATAGTGGGCCATTCGGAGCGGCGCCAACTCTACGGTGAAACCAGCGAACTCGTCGCGGCAAAATTTTCCGTGGCGTTGTCCCACGGGCTGATTCCGATTCTCTGTGTGGGAGAGTCCTTGGCGCAGCGCGAGTCCGGGCAGACCGAGGAGGTGGTGGGCGGCCAACTCGACGCGGTACTGAAAGCCGCCGGAGCGCGGGAGTTGTCCAAAGGCGTGTTAGCCTACGAACCCGTGTGGGCCATCGGCACGGGGAAAACCGCCACGCCCGAGCAGGCCCAGAGTGTTCATCGGTTCCTGCGGGAGCGTGTGGCGAGCGCGGACCGGGAAGCCGCCGGTGGACTGCGGATGCTCTACGGAGGCAGCGTGAAGGCCTCGAACGCGGAGAGTTTGTTCGGCCAGCAAGACATCGATGGTGCGCTGGTTGGAGGGGCTTCCCTACAGGCCGATGAACTTTTGAGTATTTGTTTGGCCGCGAGGTCTAAAGCTAGGATAGCGAGTTGACGATGTTGCAAACCATAGTTCTGACGCTTCACGTAATCGCGGCGGCTAGTGTGATCGGCCTGGTGCTTCTTCAGCACGGAAAAGGTGCCGACATGGGAGCGGCTTTTGGTAGCGGCTCGTCGGGGAGTTTGTTCGGGGCCTCCGGCTCAGCCAACTTCCTCAGCCGGTCCACTGCCGTGGTGGCGGCGGTATTTTTTGTGACGAGTATGGGGTTGACCTACTTGTCTGTCCAGAAGCAGCGGCCCAGTAGCGTTGTGGACGTGCCGCATAGCACCGAATCGGTCCCAGAAAAAACTGCTCCGGCGACTCCGCAGAATGACCCGAGCGATAGCTCGCGAGTCAAGGATATTCCGAAGTAGCGTGGTGCTCGCACCAAGCCTGTCATGGTGCGGGTGTTCTTTTACAGGCTCGCCGATGTGGTGAAATTGGTAGACACGCCGTCTTGAGGGGGCGGTGGCGAAAGCTGTGGGAGTTCGAGTCTCCCCATCGGCACCATAATAAAACCGGGCGTTACGAACACTCGGTGCTAAGGCGGCCCGGAGGCTGTTGTGACGGCAGGTCCGTTGCGCATAGTGTACGTGCCCCCTGCTTTCAGCCGGGGCAAGGATGAAAGGGTGTTAGAGCAGTACTTCCCGATCCTGCTTTTCATATTGGTCGGCCTAGGCGCCGGTGCGGTTCCCATTGCGCTGGCCGGGGGGATCAGCCGTCTCACCGGAACCCACAAGCCCGATAGCGAAAAGCTGTCTCCCTACGAATGCGGTTTCGAAGCCTTCGAAGACGCGCGCATGAAATTCGACGTGCGCTACTACCTCGTCGCCATTCTTTTTATCCTGTTCGATCTGGAGATCGCCTTTCTCTTTCCCTGGGCCGTGGCGCTGAGGGAAATCGGCATCTTCGGCTTTCTCTCCATGATGGTGTTTCTCGCCATCCTGGTCGTGGGCTTCGTCTACGAATGGAAGAAAGGCGCGCTCGAATGGGAATGAGCGCGCGCACCCCTTCGCAACACAACCAATAGGGCTATTAGCGTGAGCACCGAGGGCGTCCTTGAGCGGGGTTTTATTACCACCAGCCTTGACACCGTCATAAATTGGACCCGCACAGGATCGCTGTGGCCCATGACTTTCGGGCTGGCTTGCTGCGCGGTTGAGATGATGCACGCGGGTGCATCGCGCTACGACTTGGACCGCTTTGGAATCGTCTTCCGTCCTAGCCCGCGCCAGTCCGATGTGATGATCGTCGCGGGCACCTTGTGCAACAAGATGGCTCCGGCGCTTCGCAAGGTCTACGATCAAATGGCCGAGCCGCGCTGGGTGATCTCCATGGGGTCGTGCGCGAACGGTGGCGGGTATTACCACTATTCCTATTCGGTGGTGCGGGGCTGCGATCGCATCGTTCCGGTGGATATCTATGTTCCCGGTTGCCCTCCCACGGCGGAGGCGCTGCTCTACGGCATCATCCAGTTGCAGAACAAAATCAAGCGCACCAACACCATTGCCCGAGGCTGACCCAAGAACATGAGCGAACGGCTCGACGGCCTAATCAATACCCTGCAAGCGAAGTTCGCAGGGAGCATCGTCTCCATCCTGCCATCGCACGGCGAGGCGACCCTTGTCATCAAGGCGAGCGATCTGTTGCCCGTGGCGCGTGCTCTGCGCGAGGATCCCGCGCTGCAATTCGAGACACTCATCGACTTGTGCGCAATGGACTATCGCGACTACGGCGATGGAGCGTGGGAGGGTGCGCGCTTCGCTGCGGTATATCACTTGCTGTCCGTGACCTTGAATCACCGCCTCGGGCTCCGCGTGTTTGCCCCGGACGATGAGATGCCCATCCTCGATTCCGTGACGGCGCTGTGGCCAGGGGCTAATTGGTACGAGCGCGAAGCCTTCGACCTGTTCGGCATTGTGTTCGATGGACACCCTGATCTGCGCCGTATCTTGACGGACTACGGTTTCATCGGCCACCCCTTCCGCAAGGATTTCCCGCTATCGGGTTATGTGGAAATGCGCTACGACCCCGACCAGCAACGCGTGATTTACCAGCCCGTGACCATCGAGCCGCGCGAGATCGTGCCCCGTGTGATTCGAGAGGAGCACTACGCGGATGTAAGAACCAAAAATTAAGCATGGCTGAGATCCGAAACTACACGATGAATTTCGGGCCGCAGCATCCGGCGGCCCATGGTGTGTTGCGCCTTGTGCTGGAACTGGACGGCGAAGTCATCCAACGCGCCGATCCGCACATCGGCCTGTTGCATCGCGCGACGGAAAAGCTGGCCGAGCACAAGACCTTCATCCAATCCCTGCCGTACATGGACCGCCTCGACTACGTGTCCATGATGTGCAACGAACACGCCTATTGCATGGCCATGGAGCGCTTGATGGGGATCGAGGTCCCGTTGCGCGCTCAGTACATCCGAGTGCTATTCGATGAAATCACGCGAGTATTGAATCACCTGCTGTGGCTGGGTGCGCACGGGCTCGACATCGGTGCCATGACGGTGTTTCTCTATTGCTTCCGCGAGCGCGAAGACTTGATGGATTGCTACGAAGCGGTCTCCGGCGCGCGGCTGCATGCCGCTTACTACCGGCCCGGCGGCGTGTATCGCGATTTACCCGAGCAGATGCCTCAGTACCAAGCCTCGAAGTTGCGCAACGCCGGTGAGATCAAGAGGCTCAATGAGAACCGCCAGGGTTCCATGCTGGATTTCATCGAGCACTTTACCGATCGCTTCCCCAAGTGTGTCGATGACTATGAAACCCTGCTCACGGACAACCGCATTTGGAAGCAGCGCACGGTCGGCGTGGGAGTGGTCACACCCGAGCGCGCAAAGGCCCTGGGCTTTACCGGCCCGATGCTGCGTGGCTCCGGCATCGCCTGGGATTTGCGCAAGAAGCAACCCTACGAAGTCTATGACCGGATGGATTTCGACATTCCCATTGGCCTCAATGGCGATTGCTACGACCGCTACCTGGTACGGGTTGAAGAGATGCGCCAATCCAATCGCATCATCAAGCAATGCGTGGAGTGGCTTCGCAAGAATTCAGGACCGGTGATCACCGACAACCACAAGGTGGCCCCGCCTGAGCGCCTGGACATGAAGAGCAACATGGAAGAGCTGATCCACCACTTCAAGCTCTTCACCGAGGGTTTTCACGTGCCGCCCGGCGAATGCTATGCCGCGATTGAACATCCCAAGGGCGAATTCGGTATCTACCTGGTTTCCGATGGTGCCAACAAACCCTACCGCCTCAAGATACGCGCACCGGGTTTTCCCCATCTGGCGGCCATCGGCGAGATGGCGAAAGGCCACATGATCGCCGATGTGGTGGCCATCATCGGCACGCAAGACATCGTGTTTGGAGAGATCGACCGGTGAGCGAAACCTTGAGCAAAGAATCTCTGGCTCGCATCGAGCACGAGCTGCGGAAGTATCCGTCCGATCGGAAGAAGTCCGCCGTCATGTCTGCCTTGGCCATCGCGCAGGACGAAAAGGGTTGGCTCTCCACCGGCACGATGGATACGGTCGCGGAATATCTCGGCATGCCTCCGGTGGCCGTCTACGAGGTGGCGACCTTCTATTCCATGTACGACCTGGAGTCACAGGGCAAGCACAAACTCACGATCTGCACTAACCTCCCCTGCGCGTTATCCGGGGCGGAGGAGGCGGCCGCGCATTTGAAGCGCTGTTTAGGCGCCGGTTGGAACGAAACCTCGGCGGATGGCTGCGTGACTCTCCAGGAGGGCGAGTGTTTCGGCGCCTGCGGCGACGCGCCGGTGATTTTGCACAACAACAAGAGAATGCTGACCGGCATGACGCCCGCCCGCATCGATGCCTTGCTCGCGGTTCTGAAGAAATGATGAGATCCTCCACCGCCCCTTTCGATCCCGGCGTATTCGGACCGGATGCGCTCATCTTGAAGGACCTCGACGGATTGAATTGGCGGTTCAAGGATTACGAGGCGCGCGGGGGCTATAGGGCGCTTCGCAAGATCATCGGCGAGAAAATTCCCCCCGAAGGCGTGATCGCGGAACTGAAGAAGGGCTCGCTCCGCGGCCGGGGCGGAGCGGGTTTCCCGACGGGGCTGAAGTGGAGCTTCATGCCGCGCAATCTGCCGGGTAAGAAATACCTAGTGTGCAACTCCGACGAAGGTGAGCCCGGCACCTTCAAGGACCGCGACATCTTGCGCTACAACCCGCACATCGTGATCGAAGGCATGGCCATCGGCGCTTACGCCATGGGCATACAAGCGGGCTACAACTATATTCACGGCGAAATCTGGGATGTGTACGAGCGCTTCGAGGAAGCGCTGAAGGAAGCCTACGACGCCGGGGTGTTGGGCAAGCATATTCTGGGCAGCGAATTCAGTTTCGATCTCTATGCCCATCACGGATACGGGGCCTACATATGCGGGGAAGAGACGGCA
>JBKKAO010000533.1:0-2985 GCA_046714645.1 Burkholderiales bacterium
ACACACGGGCTGGATTCCAATGTCTTTGATGTTGGTCGCAGCTGCTGCGGCGTCGAACACTACAGGGACGCTATAGCGCTCCTCGAACTCCGCCCAAGCCTTCAGATCCGGGGGGGCTCCAAATGCGCTCACAACAAGTACCGTTGCGACTTGTCCCCCGAGCGCGCCTAAAGCTGTTCCCGCTATGTCAGGGGTCAGCGACAAGGTGGTCGCATCTACTTCCAGCAGAAACGGCGTGAGCCCTGCGTTGCAAACGGCATGAGCACTGGCGATGAATGTGAAGGCCGGCATCAGGCAGTAGCGTGCGTCAGGAATTTTTCGAAGGCGCAACGCCAGTTCGACTGCAGAAGTTCCGTTAGACGTCAGCGCCGTATTGCTTTCTCCGACGAGCGCCCCCAGCCGCTGCGCGAATTCCCGGCTGAGTGGACCGTAGTTGCTGTACGTGCGGGCTGCGTCGATGCGTCGCAAGAAGGGCTCCAGCGCGGCGGCATCCGGGAGTTGCGGCCGGAGGACCTTGATCACTTGGGGCGGTTGGGTTTGTCTGTTCTCGGACATGGAAGAAGTTTTCTATGACTTTCAGTATGGCTTCGCGGTGTCAACGTCCAGGAAGCATCGCGCGCTTCGCAAGGCGTCACCGATCCATGTGCTTCTGATGCGTGTATTGGATGAGGCGAGCGGGGACGCCCACGACGGTGGTGTGCGGCGCCACGTCACGAATGGCTACCGCACCTGCACCCACGGTCGCCCACGCACCGATCTTGACGCCAGGCGCTACCACCGCACCGACGCCCAGATTCGCCCCCTCCCCAATGTGCACCTGCCCACCCAGCGATACGCCAGGACCCATGCTCGCAAAAGCCCCCAGAACGCAGTCGTGCGCAATCGTACAGCCTGGGTTGATGAGCACATGGGCACCTGTTTCTATACTCGTCGTCATGCTGGCCGGACCGAGAATGATGGTGCCTTCACCCAGCGAAACGAACGGTCCGACCGTCGCAGCAGGATGGACCAGCGTGACGTACCGGACGGTGCCGACGGTCGCCGCGATGCGCCGCCGAACTTGGTTGTCTCCAATTGCAAGTGCGAGTTGCGCCGAAGGGTCGCGAAGCACTTCCGCGACACTGTCGCGCACCTCGAGGCCGCAGACCGGCGCTGTAACGAAGCCGGGGTCAACAATGAATCCGGCAACCGTTGCCTTTGTCGCGTAGAGAGCAGCGAGAACTTCGCGGCCAAGCCCTCCGGCACCGTAGATGTGGACTGCCATGATCGTGAGTGGGCTCTGTTGGGTTGGCCGAGTCGCGCGCCTGACGAGACGAGCAGGACGGCTGCCGCTGCAAAGGGCAGCACTGGTCGCCATCGATCGGGATGATATGACGCTCTACCGCGCTGGCGCCGATGCCACCGCATGCACTGGCGCGTGAGAAAATCCCCGATGCAAGGCGACGGAAGCGCCGCCTGTTGCGCCGAGTTTTCCCACTACGAAGCAGCCATCATGAAGGTTACCCCCACTGCGATCCCTGACGTTCTTGCTATCGAGCCCAACGTGTTCGGCGACGCCAGGGGTTTCTTTATGGAGAGCTTCAACGAGAAGGCGTTTCGCGCGGCAGTTGGCCTCAACGTCTCGTTCAAGCAAGACAACCATTCGCGCTCCGCCAAAGGCGTGCTCCGCGGCCTTCACTACCAGGTTCAGCAACCGCAAGGCAAGTTGGTGCGTGTGGTGCGCGGGGCGGTGTTTGACGTAGTGGTGGACATTCGCGCTTCTTCGCCGACCTTCGGGAAATGGGCCGGGGTTGAACTTACGGAAGACAACCACCTTCAGTTGTGGATGCCTCCGGGTCTGGCCCACGGTTTTCTGGTACTGAGCGAATCGGCAGACTTCCTCTACAAGACGACGGACTACTACGCGCCCGAGCACGAACGAAGCATCGTATGGAATGACCCTGCGATCGGCATTCGGTGGCCGGCGGCGGGTATGCCACTGCTTTCAGCCAAGGATAGAGACGCTCCCACTTTGGCCGCTGGTCTTGCTGGAGAGGCGCCTTGATCCTGGTCACTGGCGGCGTAGGCTATGTGGGCGCTCATGTTTGCGTGGAGTTGGCACAAGCCGGGCACGAGTTCGTGATTGTGGACAATCTTTCGAATAGCGCCCAGAGCGCTGTGGATCGACTTGCGCGGCTCATCGACCGGCCTGTTCGTGTGTATGAGGACGACATTCGTGATGGAGGGGCGTTGCGAGATATTTTCTCGTCACATCCCATCTCTTCGGTCGTCCATTGCGCGGGCCTGAAGGTCGTAAGCGAATCGCTCGCAAACCCAATCGATTACTTCAGCAACAACGTGGCTGGATCGATATCGCTCATCGAGGCGATGCGTCAAGCGAACTGCAAGCAGCTGGTGTTTTCCTCGTCGGCCAATGTGTATGGCAATGCAGCGTCGATGCCGGTTACTGAAGATGCTCCGTGCCTCACACGCAATCCGTATGGGCGGACCAAGCTCACAGTTGAACAAATGTTGAGCGACTTGCATCAGGCCGATTCCACGTGGAGGATCGCCACGCTTCGATACTTCAATCCGGTTGGCGCGCATGAAAGCGGATTGCTGGGCGAAAGCCCGCACGGATCACCCACTAATCTGATGCCGCACATTGCGCAGGTAGCCGCGGGTCTTCAGGCGAAGCTGCGGATTTTCGGTGCCGACTACCCGACCCCGGATGGCACCGGTGTCAGAGACTTTATTCACGTGTCGGACCTTGCGCTTGGCCATCTTGCGGCCCTGGACTACCTGTCAGAAAACCAGAGCCATATTGTTGTCAATCTTGGTACTGGCAGAGGCACCTCTGTGCTGGAAGTTATTCGCGCATTTGAGCGCGCGAGCGCCCGTGTTATTCCTTTTGAAATTTCATCCCGGCGCGTTGGAGATTTGGCAGTAAGTTTTGCTGATGTAACACGAGCGAGAACACTTCTCGGGTGGACAGCATCCAGGAAC
>JBKKAO010000534.1:0-5705 GCA_046714645.1 Burkholderiales bacterium
ATACTCACGTGCAGCGCACGCTCGCCGTGTGGGCCGATACCGGCTCGGTACGAGTCCTCGATGGCATGACCTTACTGGCCCAGCATGCGCGTAGCTACGATCGCGGTGCTCAGATCGAGATTCGGACGCACTTGGAGGGGCTGGTTCAAGCCAAGCGCGCCGCACGCCAGCATCGCACCACCGACACCTTGGTGCGCGCCGTTCCCGCCGTGGCCGAACTGCTGACCCGCGCCGGCGCGCGCGGGGCCACAACCTAGGCTCCATTACCGTCGCATTGGATCGTCTGCTGCGGGCAATACCCGGCAGCCCAGCTCCAACACGCCGTGCTCGAGGCGCTGGCGCGCGACGTGCCGCACCCCAACTGCGTATTCCGGTCGTTCGTGATCGGCGATTCCAGGCGAACGTGATCGCTGATTCCATCGCATCGTGATCGGTGATTCCAGGCGAACGTGATCGATTTTGGCGGTTCCGTGGAATTGGCGGTCACGATGGCGGAACGGGGGCGGTAAATGGAGGCATGGGGTTGCGCATGGACAACCCAAGCGGGCATCTTCCCGAGTTTCTCAAAAGGAAGAAATGCCCGCTCCAAGGATCGCCATGCGTCAAATCAAGGAAGTTCTCCGGCTCAAACTCGAATGCGGGTTGAGTCATAGCCAGATCGCCAGCGCACTCAATCTGAGCGCGGGCGTGATCTCGAAGTACACCCGCTTGGCAGGTCATGCGGGTCTGGATTGGGCCGGGTTGGCCGGCATGAGCGAGGCCCAAATCCAAGCGCGCCTGCTGCCTCCCCGAGGCGCGATACCGGCCTCATCGCGCATTGAGCCCGACTACCCGCGCATTCACCAGGAACTGCGCCGCAAGGGCGTCACCTTGCAACTGCTCTGGGAGGAGTACGTGGAGGCGCACGGTGCGGGAGCCACCTACCGTTACTCCGCGTTTTGCCAGCACTACGCCGAGTTCCGCGCCGGTCTGAAGCGCTCCATGCGCCAGACCCACCGCGCGGGCGAGAAGCTCTTCGCCGACTACGCCGGGCACACGCTTCCCATCATCGATGCGATCACGGGAGAGATCGCGCAGGCGAACATCTTCGTGGCGGTGCTGGGGGCGTCCAACTACACCTTCGCCTGCGCCACCGCCCGCCAAGGCATGGCCGACTGGCTGGGGGCCTTCAGCCAGGCGCTTGGTTTCATCGGCGGGGTGCCCGCGCTGATCGTGCCGGACAACCCGCGCGCCCTGGTCTCCAAGGCGGACCGCTATGAACCCGTGTTGAACGCCAGCGTGGTGGACTTCGCCCAACATCACGGCTGCGCCGTGCTCCCTGCCCGGCCCTACAAGCCCCAGGACAAGGCCAAGGTGGAAGTCGCCGTGCAAATCGTCGAGCGCTGGATTCTGGCGCGGCTGCGACACCGGCGCTTCTTCAGCTTGGCCGAGATCAACACCGCCATCGCCTTACTGGTGGAAGAGTTGAACACCCGCGCCTTCAAGAAACTACCCGGGTGCCGCCGCGAGGCCTTCGAGCGCATCGACCGCCCCGCTCTCAATGCGCTACCGGGCACCCCCTACGAATTCGCCCAGTTCAAGCACTGCCGGGTCAACATCGACTATCACGTGGAAATCGATGGCCATTATTACAGCGTCCCGCATACGCTCGCCCGCCAACGCGTGCAAGCGCGCATCAGTGGCCACACCGTGGAGATCTTGTTCGAGGGCAAGCGCCTCGCCAGCCACCCCCGCAGCCACCGGCGCGCCACCCACACCACGGTGCCCGAGCATATGCCCGCCTCGCACCGCGCGCACTTGCAATGGACCCCAGGGAAGTTGATTCACTGGGCCGCCCGCATCGGACCGCAAGCCGAGCGCTTGGTCAAATACCTGCTCAGTTCCAAAACGCATCCCGAACAAGGCTACCGCGCCTGCCTGGGCCTGCTCGCGCTCGCCCGCACCTACGGCGAGGCGCGCCTGGAAGCGGGCTGCCTTCGCGCGCTTCACATCGGCTCGCCCACGCGCGCATCGGTGGCCTCCATCCTCAAGGCGGGACTGGATCAACACGCACCGCCTGCACACGCTCAAACCGAGTTGCCCCTGCCCGCCCACGAGAACATCCGCGGACCGGGCTATTACCACTGACCCCCCTCCACCCATCCCCCCACAGGAGATTCGCACCCATGATGAACCAACACACGCTCACCCAAATGAAATCCCTCCGGCTCGACGGCATGGCACGCGCCTTCGAGGAACAACTGTCCACTCCCACCGCCACCAGCTTGCCCTTCGAGGAACGCGTAGGCCTCCTCCTTGACCGCGAGATGAGTTGGCGGGACTCCAAGCGCCTGGATCGTTTGTTGAAGAGCGCACACCTTAAATTTCCCCAGGCGTGCATGGAGGAGGTGGATTACCGCCCCAGCCGGGGATTGGATAAACGCTTGCTCGCCACCTTGGCCGGCGGGGAGTGGATCCGCCAAGGCCACAATTTGATCCTCACCGGCGCCACCGGCGTGGGAAAGACGTGGCTCGCCTGCGCCTTGTGCCACCAAGCCGCCCGCTTGGGATTCTCTTGCTTATATTTGCGCACCCCGCGCTTGTTCGAGGAACTGCGCATCGCCCACGGCGAGGGCAGCTTCTCGCGCCGGCTCGCGCAACTGGCCAAGACCGACCTCTTGCTTCTGGACGACTGGGCGCTCAGTGCGCTCGATGCTCCCGCCCGCGGCGATCTCCTGGAGATCCTCGATGACCGCGTGGGCTCGCGATCCACAATCATCACCAGCCAACTCCCGCCCGAGCACTGGCACGCCTACTTAAACGATCCCACCCTCGCCGATGCCATCCTCGACCGCCTCATCCACCACGCCCACAAAATCACCCTCAAAGGCGATTCTCTTAGAAAGAATCCAAAACCCGAACTCAAAAACCCCAATTCCCGAACCCCATCGTGATCGCTCACGATAGAATTTAGCCAACGCGCAACACACTCTCCAAGCACCGATCACGATCAATGGAATCACCGATCACGTTCGATGGAATCCGCAACCCCAACGCGGTGCGCTTGAGCTTGCAGCGCCTGCGCCAAGCACGCGGGCAAGCCCCGCCGGGGGTGAGCTTGCCCGAGCACCTCAGAGATCGAGATGTGCGCGTACAGCCCCACGCCTTGAATACCTATGACCAACTCCAGATGAACAATGAGGACGACGATGCCCAATCCCTCGATTGCGCCAGCCCTACTACGTGAACGCGCCAGTGCCTTGCGACTGCATGGACTGCTCGCGCACTGGAGCCAAGCCGATGAGCTGCCTTGGGTCGCACAACTCCTCGCCTGGGAGGAGACCGAACGGGCTCGCCGTAGCTTGGAACGTCGTGTGCGTAGTGCGCGATTAGGCGCCTTCAAATCGCTTGCCGATTTCGATTGGACCTGGCCCAAACGCTGCGAACGCGCCGCCATCGAGGAGCTCATGGGCTTGGAATTCCTCCGTGATGCCACCAACGTCATCCTCATGGGACCCAACGGCGTGGGCAAAACCACCCTTGCCCACAACCTCGCTCACCAAGCACTCGTGCACGGTCACACGGTGCGCCTACTCAGCGCCGGCCAATTGCTCGCGGAGTTGGCCGCCATCGATAGCGCCTCCACGCTCAATCGGCGTATCCGTCACTACGCCAGCTTCGACCTGCTTTGCATCGACGAGGTCGGCTACCTCTCCTACTCCAACCGCCATGCCGATCTGCTCTTCGAACTCACGAATCGTCGTTACGAGAGAAAAAGCACCCTCATCACCACCAATCGCCCCTTTGGAGAATGGTCTGAGGTGTTCCCCAATGCCGCCTGCGTCGTCTCCCTCGTCGATCGCCTCACCCACCACGCCGAGATCGTTCCCATCGAGGGCAAATCCTATCGCCTGCACGAGGCCCAACAACGCAACGAACAAAGAGCACAACGGCGGCGGCGCAAAGAAATCATGAGATCACGCCGCAGACCCCCTCCCGCACTTCCAGAGCATTGGACTCCACGCCAAGCATTCGCCACTCTTCGAGTTCCTCGAACTACTGCAAGATCAGCTCTGGTCCCAGTACGATCGTGACATCCCACGCGCTTTGCGCGCCGACCTCAACTCCTCTTCTAATCCTCCTCAAATCCCTTTCCCATTCGACGGCGAATCCCCCCTTCTGAGTATCCGTCCTCTGCTTCCTCTAGATCATCTCCCAAATCATATCGCGGCAAATAATCGCGCTTTTGCGCAGCCACTAACAGGGCATCCACTTGCCCCGGTCCGACTTCCACAGCAGATAGTTGACCACGTTGGAAAGCGCGAAACCTGTGCACGCGCTGGTCTCACTTTGATTCAACACCGGCAAGAAACGGCAGTCGGGCAGTAGCACTTCCGTAGGCGCCGAGGCCACGCGCGGTTGATAAGCACGATCGCGCAGATCGAGTTTGTCGGGGACCACCAGTTTCTTAATGGTGGCGTGGGTGCTTTGGGGCGTGCGCTTCGTGCTCTTTGTGGCCATGAAGTCTCCTCGTTTGATTCTAGCTTCAGCAGTGGACTAGTTAGAACCCCGTCCACCCTGAGTCGTGAGCTTGTCGAACGATCAAGGGTAAACGGAATTTCCGCGGCCCATCGCCGTTTCTAGGTTAAAAGATTCAAGCCTTCGCGCTGGGACGCGCGCTCATCATGTTGTACCAACGAATGAGATGCTGGTGTTCCTCCGGAATGGAGATCTTGCCTAACGCCTTGGCGAAGCCGATGGAGCAAAGCGCGGTGATGTCAGCCACGGAAATTCTTTCGCCCGCAACGAACTCGTTATTTTCAAGTTGCCGGTCGAACACCTCAAAGAAATTCCAAACGCGTTTACGACCCCGCTCCACCAACGCCGAAAGCTGAGGGACGGCCGTGGCGTACCCTGGAATGCTTCGATCCGCGAACAGCGGGTGCGTGTTGCGAAACACCTCCGCCGCACCGACCATCCCCTCATCGTAGGCCCGCCGCTCCCACATCTCGACCATCGCCCTGTCCTTCGCATCCGTTCCCATGAGTGCGGGATTAGGGTGTAGCGTTTCAAAGTAACGACAAATAGCCATCGCCTCGCCGATCTGCGTGCCGTCGTCTAGTTCGAGCATCGGCACCAGCGCGAAAGGATATTTTGCCTTGAAGTCCGCTCGCAATGTGGCGCCTTCGCCCCCTACCTCCTCCAGCGGCACGGTGAGTTCTTTCTCCGCGAGATACATCTTCACGCGCCGAGGGTTGGGTGCCGGTCCCCAGACGTATAGTTTCATCTCCTCCTCCTTTGTCGATGGGTGGAAAGCTACGCCTATTCTAGACTTACAGGCGCACGATGGCGTTGTACGCGACGAGAAAGTGCTACTGAAGATCAAGCCGCATTCGACCGCCGCGAACCACATCCAAGGAGTGGATCCGTCGTATTATTCGCGATGTCTATACGACTATATATATGGGAGGTTTCATGTCATCGATTATCTGTAGCGCCAAGGTGTTTCGCAATGGCGGAAGCCAGGCCATCCGGCTGCCGAAGGATTTAAGAGTCACGGGTGACGAGGTTCTGCTTAAGCAGGATTTTGGCTTGATCACCATTCTCCCCAAATCGCCACGCGACAGATCTCTTCTAGAACTCCTCAAGGCCATTGGACCAATCGATCTCGCTCCCCGCGACCAACCCGGATGGACGGACCAGCGCAGCACGAAAGCGTTGAAGCC